>DAIQOU010000036.1:0-18228 GCA_036787725.1 Bacteroidales bacterium | reverse complement strand
CTTTCTTTATGTTCTGTACATTCAAGAATTACCTGTACTCTGTTTCCTTTTGCTTTTTTTGCCATTTCTTTAAGGCCTCCTTATTTTATGCGTTTAAAAAACCTTTATCGGCTGCTCTTTTGATTGCAGCATCCAATCCAATTTTATTGATGACACGTAAGCCGGCTGCTGAAATTCTCAAGCTTACCCACACATCTTCTTCTACCCAATAGAATTTCTTTACAAACAGGTTGACATCAAATTTCCTTTTCGTTTTGCGGTTTGAGTGCGAAACATTGTTGCCCACCATTGCTTTTTTTCCGGTTATTTGACAAATTTTTGACATCGTATATATCTTTTTTTGTTATTTCAGAAGGACTTAACTGCTCTTCAAAAAGAGTCCTTTATTTGAGGTTGCAAAGTAACGTATTTTTTTTTTCCTGTCCAAATATTTTCCGGATTAAAAAGCGAATATACTTCAAAATTCTTATTGGAAAAGGAACCTCAACATTCCCAACTTCCAAAACCACTCCCGATTCTTGTCTTGTATTTCTTGAAATCGTATTTTATCCTTCACAAAGTTATCGGAAATTCTTTCGCTTTCCAAAAAGACACTTCCTTTTGATTTCATCTTTGCTTTTATCCGGACTTCTATTGGCAGACAGATTCAAATTCAGAAACCGGATATTAAGTGATATTTAACAGAACATTCACATTTATCTCATTGATCCGTAATTCAAAAGCCCTGTTAATTATTTCCATACGGAAAAACAGAAAAAGAGAGATCCCGAATAAAATAAAAAATTAATTTTGTTTCCGAACAAACCGGTCTGTAACGAAACAAGTACCCGGCAAGATAAAGACAAATAAGAAAAACATCCATATAATACCCATGATTCATGAAAAACATTTTCTATTGGTTAATCATTTTCTCTTTCTTTTCATGTTCTCCTCCGGAAAATAAGAAAGAATTGAAGCTTTGGTACGACCAACCGGCTTCGGTATGGGAAGAAGCGCTTCCTTTAGGCAACGGACAGTTGGGAACCATGATTTTTGGCAACCCGTTGGAAGAGTTGTATCAACTGAATGAGGAAACATTATGGTCGGGTGAATTTGTGCCGGGGAATAATCCGAAAGGACCGGAAGCCCTCTCCCGGATTCGCCGAGCACTTGATGAGGAAGATTATTTGAAAGCCGGAGAATTATGGTCAAAAAATGCTCAAGGACCCTACTCGGCCCGATACCTGCCGCCGGGCGACCTTCACTTAATTCAACATGAAAAAGGAGAGGTAAAAAATTATTATCGGGATCTGAATATTTCCAAAGCAGTCGCTTCTGTCCGTTATGAATTAAACGGAATAACTTATACCCGAACTTCTTTTATTTCTTATCCCGACCGGGTCATGACAATCAAAATCGAAGCAGATAAAACTCAATCGGTCAATCTGGATGTAGTGTTAAGCTCTCCTTTAAAATGCCTCGATCTTCTATCCGACAATCATTCATTGCTTCTCCGAGGAAAAGCACCGGATTATGTAGCCCATCGTAAATACGATCCCCGCCAAATTGTGTATGATGATAAAAAGGGATTGGAATTTGCCATAAGAGTACAAGCGGTTGCTAAAAACGGGAACGTAACAGCAAAAGACAGTTCCCTTCAAATAACCAATGCCGACGAAGTAATTTTATTACTTACAGTTGCAACCAATTATAATAAGAAAGGGATTCCGGATCCCCCGACAAAACCGGTGGAAACCGTATCCGACCTTTTAAGCTCAGCCTCCAAAAAATCATATGACAATTTATTGGCCGATCATATAAAAGATTATCAACGACTGTTTAATTCCGTATCATTTTCATTGGGAGGCGAAAATACGGAGAAAGAAAACCTCCCGACAGATCAACGATTGAAACGGTTTGTTCAAGATGATTCGGACCGGGAACTGATCTCTTTATATTATCAATACGGAAGATACTTGGCTATTTCATCTTCCCGTCCGGGAGGCTTGCCTTCGAATTTACAAGGGATCTGGAATCCGCACATACAACCTCCCTGGGGTTCTAATTACACGGTAAATATTAATACTGAAATGAATTATTGGCCGATTGAGCCGACCGGACTGTCGGAATGTCATCAACCCTTGTTTGATTTTATAGCTTTATTGGAAAAGCACGGAAAAGAAACCGCACGGATAAATTACGGAATCCAACACGGATGGGTCGCCCATCACAATTCGGACGGATGGGGAAAAACATCGCCAACGGGAGGATATGACACAGACCCCGGAAGTAAACCGATATGGTCTTGTTGGCCAATGGCCGGAGCATGGCTGTGCAGGCATTTATGGGTACATTATTTATATACCGGAGACAAGGATTTTTTGAAATCAAAAGCCTATCCCTTAATGAAAGGAGCAGCCGAATTTATGTTGGAATGGCTGTATCGGGACAAAGAAAGCAATTATTGGATTTCGGGACCGTCCACTTCTCCCGAGAATTCTTTTCTCTACACAGATAAACAGGGAAAAAGGCAAACGGGAGACATAACCAAAGCTTCCTCCATGGACATGGCAATTATACATGATTTGTTTTCCAATTGTATCCGGGCTTCCGAACTATTAGATACCGATAATGAGCTGAGAATAAAACTGAAGGAAGTCCGAAAAGAATTATATCCTCCGATGCTTGGCTCAAAAGGCCAATTGCAAGAGTGGGACAAAGATTTTGAAGAAAGTGAACCGGAGCACCGTCATATTTCTCATTTATTCGGATTGCACCCGGGAAATCAAATCCTTCTTCGGCAAACTCCCGAAACAGCCGGAGCGGCAAGAAAGACGTTGGAGCTTCGCGGAGACGGAGGAACGGGGTGGGCTATGGCCTGGAAAATCAATTGTTGGGCCCGACTGGAAGACGGAAATCATGCCTATACCATGCTGAAAAACGGACTGACATTTGTTGATCCGACTACAAAGTCCGGAGACGGAGGTACTTACCCCAACCTGTTGGATGCACACCCTCCTTTCCAGATAGACGGGAATTTCGGGGGAACAGCCGGAATAACGGAAATGCTGCTCCAAAGCCATGCAGGAGAAATACATCTTTTGCCGGCCTTGCCCGATAATTGGCCAAACGGGTCGGTAAAAGGACTAAAAACAGTGGGAGGATTTACAATAGATATGGATTGGAAAAACGGGATACCGGTGAAAGTAATCATCCACTCTGCATTAGGGGGTAATTGCCGTATACGATCTCCTTATTGGTTAACATCTCCGACAATTACGGCAACGAAAGCAGAAGGGATAAATCCGAACCCGTTTTTTGCCATCCCTGAAACCGGCTTATTACACAAGAATGGAAATGAGGCCCGGTTAATACTTCCGGAGGTAAAGAACACCGTTTTGTTCGATTTCCATACGGAACGGGGAAAGAACTACGAATTCTACTGCACCGATTAATTAAATACTTCGAATGAGTGTAAACCGGATCAGGAATTACAAATCCGGTTGCATTCATTCCATAATCGGATATCATTCCTCTAAATGGTATATTGTATGCTGCTTAACGCTTAATGAATAATCGTAGCCACGATCCTGCGCTGTCCTCCGTAATGCCTGAATTCGCATAAATAAATGCCTTGCCAAGTACCCAGATTCAATCGTCCTCCGGTGATGGGAATAGTCACCGACTGTCCTACTACCGAAGACTTGATATGAGCAGGCATATCATCCGCTCCTTCATAAGTATGCTCAAAGTGCGGATAATTCTCGGGAATCCAATCCGAGAAAAAAGTTTTAAGATCCGATCTCACACTTGCATCTGCATTTTCATTCAAGGTCAAACCGGCAGAGGTATGTTGAATAAATAAATGTAACAATCCGGTCTCGGGCAATTCTCCCAATTGGGAAACCACCTGAGAGGTGATTAAATGAAATCCGTATTTATATTCCGGTAACAGAAATATGATTTGTTTGGACATAGCTCACAGATAGAGTAAATAAAATTCAAAAATAAGTCATTTATTGCAAAACTACACGCAGTTGCTATATGGATCTAATAGGACCGGGTATTCTTTTCGAACCGACACATCATAAAACAACCATTTTTTACCTGAATTATTTTATTATTTGCTAAGAAATTCGTATATTGTAAGAAATTAATTTTCAATCCGACAGTCATGAACAATTTAGTAACCATCCGCACTTTTACTTATCCTTCAGAATTGTTGATTATACGAACCAAACTGGAATCGGAAGGTATTTATTATTTTGTAAAAAACGAACTGATCACTCAAGTTCATCCTTATCTGTCTACTGCCGTAGGAGGACTCGAACTTCAAGTAAGAGAAGAAGATGTTTCGCGTACCCTCAGAATCTTCAAAGAAAACAACTGGATTCGAGATGAAGATCTTCAACCGTCACCGTTTTTAGTCAAATTATATCATTTTTTCTCCCGTATTCCCTTTCTGAAAAGTATATATAAAACAGAATCTAAAGCTATTTAATTTTCATTATGGTCTTAACAATACAATGGATACAACAGTAAGTTCCTTCATAAAAGGCAACAGGATCTTTTCTTGTGTCCTTATCCATTGCCGGTTGTCGGCATTCTTCATTACTTTACAAAGCGAACAGCCGGCTGTCGGCATTTATTAATTTTTCGTTGCAATCATAATCAAATCAGTTATAATACTCCCGTTTGATTCAACATAATCTTGACAAATATTGTAGGCTATTGTAAATCCATTGTTAACCAAAGCTTCTTCTAAATCTTTTTGTCTATGATAATTAAAATACACTTTTGAGTCTCCGGAGAAACTTGTTGATTCAAATCCGGCGTTGGATTCATCCCCTTCCATGGTACTAATGTAAAGCAATCCTTTTTGTTCCAAGCTTTCTGCACAGTCAGAAATAAGTTGATACGTATCTTCTTTTGAAAGGAACGGCAAACAGAAGGAACATATTATTGTATCAAATAAAACGTTCAATGCCTTTATTTCTCTTACATCCATTACTCTAAAATCAACCCCGTTTACGGTTCTTTTAGCAATATCAATCATGCGCGGCGCCAAGTCTATCGCAATAATGTCAGAATCCCGGAATTTTTGTCTTAAATAGTTGGTAACGTTTCCCGGTCCGCATGCAAGTTCTAAAATCCTCGGATATCTGTTTGTTGTCAAATCATAAAGTTTATCCAGATGTACAAGATATGAATCTATATTCATAAATTTTTCTGCATATTCTGAAGCAAATCTATCAAATCTTTTCACTGAAATCTCGAATGTGTCCTCTTTTATCTTATTTGCGGGTCTTGACCTTTCCATTGTTTTTGTTTTATTACGATCGAGCAACCTGATTCTCATTTTAATGTGTTTCCAAAGTTAACTGATATTTGAGAAACTGCATTCAATTATTTTTATAAACCTTTCTCTTTATTATCGAAATACTTGATTGTTCCCTCACCTGCTGACACTTCTGTTTGAATCGGCCGATACGGTTCTGTCCCTTAATGGATAATTTCAGTTGGCCGGAACTATCCTTCCTTAAACACAATGGACATGATTATATCATACAACGGATTGTAAAAATGCACAATGAAAACATTTCTTCGGGTAAGAGTAAATCTGACAAATCAAACCTTACAATCAGATTGTCTGTGAAATAGGTAATAAATAGACTGCTTGTTTATGGAAAATGTTATTAATTTTGACACGAAAATTAATTAATTCAATGGAAAAGCAAAGCAGTCTAAAAAGTTTCGCTCATTTTCAAATCATCGTTCATTCTATTTAGCAGTTTTATTAAATAATTGTAAAACAACAAATAAGCACATCTTATTTATGAATCATTTCATGTTTATACTTCATTTCATTATAAAACCGGGAAATATTTTTCATGCATGCATCATTTTCAGTTTCTCTCTATTCTTTGCGAGTACGATCAATCTCCAAGCCCAATCAGACACCATTACCATTGATGAAGTGGTAGTGACAGGTACAAGGGCCGGAGTGAATCGCAACAATATTCCCATGACCATCTCGGTGGTCAATCGCCGGGAAATTGAAGAAAGCAGCGAGTCGGCTTTACTTCCGGTATTATCGGAACGCATCCCGGGAATGTTTGTCACGGAACGGGGAGTCACCGGTTTCGGCGTGGCATCCGGAGGATCGGGAGGAATTACCATGAGGGGAATTGGGGGTTCTCCAACTACGGAAGTATTGGTATTGATCGACGGTCATCCGCAATATATGGGAATAATGGGACATCATCTCCCCGATGCCTACGTAGCTTCGGACGTAGAAAAAGTAGAAGTGATTCGAGGTCCCGGCTCTATTCTGTACGGCAGCAACGCCATGGGAGGTGTTATCAATATTATCACCCGTAAACAAGAAAAAGAAGGGTGGAATGCCAACGCACGATTGATGTACGGATCTCACAACACTCAAAAATACATGGGCAACGGAGGAATTAAAAAAGAAAAATACGATGTTTTTTTCTCCTTAAACAGAGATCGTACTGACGGGCATCGGGATCGTTCTGATTTCGAGATCACGAATGCTTACCTCCGATCCGGTTACCGGTTTTCCGACGCACTTCGATTGTGGGCCGATGTAAGCGTGGCTTCATTCAACGCACAAAATCCCGGTACCGAAAGCCAACCGATGTTTGATAATATAGCAGATATCGTTCGCGGAGTAGCTTCCGCTACCCTGGAAAATAACTTGGCGTCGGGAAACGGAGCGCTTAAAGTATTTTATAATTTCGGCAATCATAAGATCAACGACGGCTACACCGGCGGCGGAAATCCGCGAGATTTCCGGTTTCGCTCCACTGATTATAATTTCGGAGCTATGCTCTACCAAACATTCCGACCTTTGCAAGGAAACCTGATTACCGTCGGAACAGATTTCAAACGTTTCGGCGGACATGCCCGAAACCGGTATGAAGACAATCGCCCGGATGTAAACCTGGCCGATACTTCCCTTTATGAACTGGCAGGATATTTGATTGTACAACAAACACTATTCGAGAAACTGACCCTGAACGGAGGCATCCGATTGGATCATAACGAATCCTTCGGAAACGAATGGATCCCTCAAATCGGTATAGCCTACCGTCCTTATTCACATACTGTTTTTAAAGGCTCTTTTTCCAAAGGATTCCGCAGTCCGACTTTGCGGGAACTGTATTACAGAGCCGCATGGGCTGCAGCCAATCCCGACCTGAAACCCGAACGACTGCTTAATTGGGAAGCGTCTGTCGGCAGGACATTTGCGGATGTTCTTTTTATAGAACTGACCGGGTTTCTTTCAAAAGGCAACAATCTGATCCAACCGGTATCTACCGACGAAGGCATGAAAAACAGAAATACAGGAGACTTCCTCAACCGGGGAATAGAAGTTCAACTCAAATGGCAAGCTAAAAAAAACTTGGAGTTGCAAGGAAATTATTCTTATCTTGATTTGAATAAGAAAATTCTGTTTGCTCCCAAACAAAAGCTATCTCTGTTTGCAAGTTATCAACTGAAGAAGTGGAATATGAGTCTCAGTTATCAATACATCGATGACTTATATTCCGTAACCGGAGAAAACTCCAAAAAAGAAAGCTACGGACTGTGGAACGCCCGTATTTCTTACCGTCCCGTTAAATTCCTGCAATTATTCGCCAAGGGAGAAAATCTGACCGATAAAAAGTATCAAATCATGAACGGTTATCCGATGCCGGGATTCACGGTGTTTGGCGGTATCAACATTACGGTAGGAGGCAACCGGTTATGAGGTTTATCGTCCGGGTATTCGTCTGTTTTTTGTTTTATCTCCCTGTAAAAGGGCAGTACCCCGTATGGATCGATACGGACGGAGCTGCCGATGACCTGCGTGCCATTTGTATGTTGTTGGCTCTGCCGGAAACAAACATCTTGGGAATTACATCTTCCGAAGGTGCATTATCCCCTCCGGAAACCGGTAAAAAAGTAAAGTCATTGCTCTCTTATTTCGGACGAAAAAGCATTCCCGTCGGAACAGGCCGCATACTTCCCGGCGAACCGCCCCCTTGGCGCCAGCAATCCGAACAAATCCGGTGGGGTAAAGAGAAGGAAACAACGGATACTTCTCTCTGTGCCGTCCGCTTGATTTCCGACGCATTGCACAAAACACCGCAGAAGATAACATTCGTTTGTTTGGGAACACTTACCAACTTATACGATGTGTTGGAGAAAGAACCGGTTCTGAAAGAAAGAATAGCGAAAGTGATTTGGTACAATGAAGGAACAGACTTCGGAATAAATTACAAAACAGACTCGACAGCGGCATCCGTTATTCTGAAAAGCGGGATTCAAACGGAAATTATATCGGGAGCCGAACGGCATATTCCCATCACTAAAGCTTACTTGGATCTTATTAATCCACTGCCGGGTCCCTATGCCCGTCTGATAGCCGAGACTCATGAAAGGGAACCGCTTTTCTCTGTAGTCTTATCCGGACATATGAAAACATGGGATGACCTTATTCCGGTTTATATAACAGCTCCGGCATTGTTCACTCCCATAGAACACACCCCTCATGTCACTCTATATACCTTAAAAAACGAAAAGGCAATTGACCGGGCCCGGGAAACCATTCTCAACATTTTGTCCGAAAACCTCAAGGAAAGTCCCTGATCCTTTCTTTTACAAATTCATACAGTCGTTCTGTTAAGTCGGCTTTCCGGCGCAGGAAAACCCGTTCCAATAAACGATAAAAACGGTCTTCCCAAATCGTTTCCACTTTCTTCTTCCGGGATATAACACGGTCCAATAAATCTGCCAACTCATTAAAATTCAACTCCCGACAAGCCTTGGCAATCCTCTCGGATATCACAAGGTCACCCTCCCAACTTTCATAATTTATCCACTCCATAATCACAACAAAAGTATATTCGGAAGTATTTAAAGGAGGAATATCTTTCTTTTCCCAACAAAGCCAAAAACTGTAATTGTATTTTGTTTCCATAGCGCATAAGATCTTGTCCAATGCATCTTCTTTCTTACAGTTTTTCCTCAGACACAGCTCCGTTATACTATACCGGTCCGATTCGGACTTTCGCAATGCAGCTCCCAAATCATAGTTGGTCTGTTCGAGATAACTAACGGCCCGATCTCTATCCGGCAGTTCTTTCTCCATGAATAGCCGAACCATACTCTCTGTGAATATCCTTTCAGCAAGAAGAACATCACCTCTCGTTTCGAGCAACAATTTTTCGGCCCGGTTTATTCCGATCGGGATCCTTGCTCTCAACCGCTTTATTTCATTTGTATATTCCATTTCCGGAATCAGTCGGATGCTTTTCCGTCCAACGCTCTGATCAAATCGGATGTTACGATAATAAGTTCTACAAGTTTATTTTCTCTATTCGCAAGAAAAAAGAATAATTTCCCGGTATCTTTATCAAAACAGGTACGACAAAACTTATTATCTAAAGAAGAGTCCATTAATTTATCCAACTCAATGCCGTTTTTAGAGGCGACTTTTTCTATTTGCGCGGTATCATTCGCATAATGTTCAAAATCCAAACCGCTCCACCGAATATTCTCCCACAACATGGACAACAAAAACGAACGGACGGAATTAGACATGAACGTCCAATTATCAATCCCCGCGTTATCATAGTAAACCTTAGGGTTCTCTTGGCTTAATTCATCCCAACGAATACCCGCTTGCCATACCCCTTGGTTTTCACGATAAAAGATAAGATGATCCCCGGTTTTATTTTTCATCTCTTCCAAAGTCATTCCGTAAGTATCTTCAAAGTCCTCCGGATCATCTTGATATTCCTCTTCCAAGTTTCGGTAAAGGGTTTGAACTTCTTCGGGAATCAACAGACAATTATTGGTATAGTTTATTGCACACTTTCCGTATTTCAAACAGTAATTTCGCAATGCCTCCGGAAAGCGTACTTCCAATGCCTGCTCGATACGACTCATCTCCTTTTCCTCAAAACCATTATCTTCCGGATAAATACGATTCAAAAGAGCTTCTATATCCTTATTATACTCTTTATTACCCTCTCCCCGGTTCTTTTTTTTCCAAAACAGCATTTTCCTTCAATTTATTTATATTTAACAGCACCCCGGTGTTTCGTTTCTTCACAAAACTCGTTTTAACTTGCCAAATATAAGAAAAATAAGACTTCACCCTCTCATCCCGGTAAAAAAATCGAAAAGGGGAGAGTCTCACCTCTATAGAGGGGAACATCTCACCCCCATGCAGGGGAACATCTCACCCCTATGGAGGGGAACTTCTCCCCTCCATGCAGGTGAGACTCTCCTCTTTTTTGTGCGAAGAATACCGGGCTCCCTCTATCTGAAGTGTTCCGCAAATACATTTCCTTGTTTTAATACCGGATAATATAATTCGGATAATTTTGAAAATCTCCAATGCTTAATCCGGGATAATTGAATAAGATTCAATCGAAATATATACCTTTGCGGCATTATTCAGATTTGATGAGAGATTACGTTACACTAAACGGAGTTCGATTACATTACAAAGTAACAGGAGAAGGAAGGAATGTGATCGTTTTACATGGATGGGGATGTTCTATAGAAACGGTCCGATCCATTTGCCAATTATTGGAGAATGATTTCAGAGTATATGCATTGGACTTCCCCGGATTCGGAAAAAGTTCCGAACCATCTTCTGTATGGGGAAGTGAAGAATATACGGCAATCGTCGAAGCATTTGTCGGGGAATTGCAAATAGACGATCCGATATTGATCGGTCATTCGCATGGAGGAAGAGTTTCTATCTTATATGCTTCCAGAAACAAGACTCGTAAGGTTATTTTAATTGATGCAGCCGGAGTAAAACCGAAACGCAATATCGATTATTATCTTAAAGTATATTCTTATAAACTGGCCAAGAAACTGGCGCCCATCTTGCTGGGAAAAGAAAAAGCCCGGCAAAAGTTGGAAGCTTATCGAAAAAAGAAAGGATCCGCCGATTACAATGCCGCTTCGGGAATCATGCGTCAAATTCTGGTAAAACTGGTCAATGAAGATTTAAGGCAGGTAATGCACCACATCAAAGCTCCGACCTTGTTGATCTGGGGAGAGAACGATACCGATACCCCTTTAAGAAGCGCACGCATCATGAAAAAAAAAATAAAAGGATCAGGATTGGTAGTTTTGAAAAATGCCGGTCATTACAGCTTCTTGGATGATTTCTATACCTTTAAAGCTGTATTAAACAGTTTTCTGGAAAAAGATAAGCGATCCGTTTCTAATTAAAAATAAGATTGATGATTTATATACGACTGATAACGGCTCTTTGCATCCTGATCTACACATTCATAGTACTGAAGTATGAACTGCAAATGATGCAACAAAATTCCTACCGTAACCGGAGGTATCTTAATTGGTTCAAAAGAGAATATGTTTGTTTCGACAGAATATTTAATTTGGGCCTTTCTACTTTTATTTTTTTCTTTTTTTACAGCGATATTGCTCTAACGGCTGTTTCCGCTATATTGATTCTGAAAATCATCACTCAACTACGAAGGAAGTATAAAAAGCCGTTGGTATTCACTCCCCGGGCCATCCGACTGTATACCACTTCCGGAATAATAGTATTGGCATTTTTCGTCATACTCTTTCTCTGGAATTGGTTGAGTCCGAATTACCGATTTTTTTTCTCGAACTTGCTTCCGGCTGTTCTTGCCGATTGCATTCGCGGAATAGGGCTGCTTCCGACCTTTTCTTTTTTGATTATCATGTTGGCAAATTCAATAAACGCTCCATTGGAGAACCGGATCAACAAAAATTATTACAATGATGCCAAGCGAATATTAAATCAAATGCAAAACCTGACAGTGATCGGAATCACGGGAAGCTACGGAAAAACCAGTACCAAACATTATTTATATCGGATGCTTTCGGAAAAATACAATGTACTGATGACTCCGGGAAGTTTCAATACCACGTTGGGTGTCGTACGTACCGTCCGGGAACAAATGAAATCCTATCATAATGTATTTATTGTCGAAATGGGGGCCAAACAACCGGGAGATATTAAAGAAATATGCGAACTGGTGCGTCCCGAGATAGGAATCATTACCGCAGTGGGAGAACAACATTTGGAGTCTTTCAAAAGCATAGAAAATGTACAACAAACTAAATTTGAGTTAATCGACGCCTTGCCCTCCAACGGATTGGCTGTACTTAATTATGACTACGAATACATTGCCAACCGACCGGTTCACAATGTACCGATCGTCAGTTATTCCATGAAAGATATTCCGGTCGATTATCACATCGGACAAATCGATTACCACATAAATGAAAGCAGGTTCGAAATCAAGGATAAAGACGGAAACGTCGAATTATTCTCCACCAAATTAATCGGAAGTTATAATTTTTCCAATCTGTTAGCGGGATATATCGTATCCAAACACTTGGGTCTCACCGCAGACCCACTGCGAATAGCCATTTCCCGAATAGAACAGGTGGAACACCGGTTGAACATAAAACATACGCCCGCAGGAATTATCATTATCGATGATGCGTACAATTCCAATCCCTACGGAGCACAAATGGCATTAGACGTAATCAAACACTTTAGTTCCGGCCAAAGGATTGCGGTTACTCCGGGATTTATCGAAATGGGAGAAAAACAATACGAGGCAAACTACGAATTGGGGAAACAAATGGCCGGTGCCTGCGATTATGTCATTATAGTAAACGAATACAATCGGGAAGCCATACACAAAGGGCTTTCGGATGCTTCTTTCCCTCAAGAAAATATCTACCCGGCTCCTTCTTTCGCGGAGGCGAGCGCCCACTTGCAACAAATGGCAAAAAAGGGGGATGTAATCTTATATGAAAACGATCTGCCCGATTCATTCAAATAATTCAATAGATACAAACAATAAAAAATAAAACCGGATGAAAATCAGTATAGGAGTTGTTTTTGGCGGAAGATCCGTTGAACACGAAATTTCTGTCATATCTGCCATACAAGCTATCAACGCAGTCAATAAAGAAAAATACACCGTTACTCCCATTTACATTTCCAAACAGGGAAAATGGTATACGGGAGATGCATTGACAAATACCGATAACTACAAAAACACGGATGCATTATTGAACCGGTGTACGCAAGTATATCTGAGGCCCGAGCTGGGAAACAATAATTTATATTGTGTAAAAAAGAAGTTATTCGGAACGGATGTCTTGACCTCTCTCGACATTATTTTTCCCATATTACATGGTACGACAGGAGAAGACGGCTCTTTTCAAGGTCTGATCGAATTGACCGGAATTCCTTATGTCGGTTGTAATCCGCTGGCATCAGCCAACGGAATGGACAAGATTACCATGAAAATGATTTTGCGCGAAAGCGGCATCCCGGTAATCGATTATACCTGGTTTACCGATAAGCAGTGGTTTTCAACCCGAGATAAACTGATCTCCGAAATAGAAAACAAGTTGAATTATCCCGTCATCATAAAACCGGCTAATTTAGGATCCAGTGTAGGAATTTCACGTGCCACGGACCGAGATGAATTGATTCGCGCCGTCGACACAGCTGCCGGTTATTCAACCCGGATCATTGCGGAAAAAATGGTGGTTGACCTGAAAGAAATCAATTGCGCCGTATTGGGAACTGCGGATGAAAAAATCCCTTCTGTCTGTGAAGAACCGCTCAAAAGCGGAGAAATCCTAAGCTACCAAGATAAATACATGGGTGGAGGAAAAGGAGGAAAAACTCCGTCCAAAGGAATGCAAAGCACGCAACGTCAAATCCCCGCCAATCTTCCGGAGAATATGTCAAAAAAAATACAATCGTTGGCTTGCGAAACATTCCGGGTGTTATCTTGTGAAGGGGTATCCCGTATCGATTTCATCGTCGATAAACAAACCGATGAAATCTATGTAAATGAAATAAATACCATTCCCGGCTCCTTATCTTTTTATTTATGGGAAGCGACCGGCATTTCTTTTGACGAATTGATTGATCGATTGATTGACTTGTCATTAAAACGTTCCCGAGAACAAGAGATGAAAATCACCAGCTACAACGAAAACATCTTTAATATCACAGGAGGGTACAAATCCGGAAACCGGGGAACCAAATAAGATTACGGTTTATACTTGGATTCTTTCAGAAATTGTTGAGCATCCGATCCGACCATTAATTCCGCAAGGGAGGTATCGGGTCGGTTCTTCATATAAGAAACCACAATCTGATATCCTACCCAGACACCCACTCTGCCGGGAGATTCCAACGGCATAAATGCAGTATGGGGTGCATCACGTATGTAACGGGAGGTTGTTTGATAATCGGCAAGATAAAGATGTTTATTTTCCAAGATGGATCCCCATATACGAGATGCATTATCCATACACCATGCATATTGCCCTTCATCGTATCCTACAAATTCCCACTCTTGTCGTGCGGGAAGCATCCGGGAAAGTAAATACCTCAGCTTTCCTTCATAAATAATATGATCCAACAATACATCACGATTTCCGTTAAAAGGAAAATTAGCCATCATAAAGCCCAATAAATAATCGGGAACAATTCGATCCGGCTTCATTTGTTTCCGCAGATAATCGTAAAAGTAATTCTCATACAAAGGATAATCTTCACCCAAATACTTATCAACCGAAACAGATAAAATATCATCAGTAACAATTATATTCTGATTTAATCCGGAAACATGCATATATACCTCCGGACGAATAAGATGCGGGAATTCCGAAAACAACAGAGAAAAAGCACCGGACAACTCGGACTCTATATCCGTTATGTCCCGAAATGCCACCTGTTCATCCTTATACAAGCTCATTAAGGTAGGTTCCGAAAAGAAAGCATTCAACCGATCATAAAAACCAATTGAATCGACTCCTCCAATATGTAAGACCTGTTCACCGAACAGATTCAGAAAAGGATCCTCATTCAATTGTTCCCGGTTTTCCGATTGATTCAGATAGTTGTATAAGGACACATCAAATCGCTTGATTTTCAACGAAACGCTATCTTGATCCTGTTGTTGTCCCGAACAACTTACAAAGACTATATTCAACAAAAGCAGGAAGAGTAATCGACCTTTCATTTTATTCCTATGTATGATATTCAACAATTTGCTTATCTAAACTAAACGAATCCTTTCATTTTTTATTGTCAACGAAAGTAAACCGGACAGTTTCTTAAAAAAGCTGCCCGGATTGACCGGGCAGTCCTCATTATTCCGTATCCGGAGCATCAGTCGTTCTTGAATACCAACTCATCTCCTTCCCTTTCAACAATGATGGGTTTATGTTTATTAACCGACTTGGATAATATAGCTTTAGACAAATGATTCAATACTCTTCGTTGAATAACCCGTTTCACCGGTCTTGCCCCGAATTGAGGATCATATCCTTCTTTAGCAATAAAATCAATGGCCGAATCTGCAAATTCCAAGTAGATACCGTTTCCCGTAAGCATTTTCTCGACTCCCCACAACTGTAATTTAACAATGTCTCGTATTTCTTTCTCATCCAGAGGAGTGAACATGATAATCTCATCAATACGATTCAAGAATTCCGGTCGGATGGTTTGCTTCAACAGATCAAGTACTTGATTCTTCGTATTTTCAACGGTTTCCTCTCGGTTTTGAGCAGTCATCTTTTCGAAATTCTCCCGGATTAACGAAGATCCCATATTGGAAGTCATAATGATGATTGTATTTTTGAAATTCACGATACGTCCTTTATTATCGGTCAACCTACCGTCATCCAATACCTGTAACAAAATATTGAAGACATCGGGATGCGCTTTCTCTATCTCATCAAAAAGCACCACCGAATAGGGCTTTCTACGAATAGCTTCCGTCAATTGTCCGCCTTCATCGTATCCTACATACCCCGGAGGAGACCCGATTAAACGGGTTACACTGAATTTTTCCTGGTATTCACTCATATCGATCCGGGTCATCATATTCTCGTCATCAAACAAATACTCAGCCAATGCCTTAGCCAATTCCGTTTTACCGACTCCTGTTGTTCCCAAGAAAATAAAGGAACCGATCGGACGCTTGGGATCTTGCAGTCCTGCACGGCTTCGGCGAACAGCATCCGATATGGCAGCGATTGCTTCGTCTTGTCCGATCACCCTCTTGTGCAGTTCTTCTTCCAGATGAAGCAATTTATCGGTTTCGCTTTGCATCATTTTCCCTACCGGGATACCCGTCCATTTAGAAACCACTTCTGCAATATCATCTTCATCCACTTCTTCTCTGATCATAGCGCTTTGTCCTTGCATCCCATGCAGTTCTTCCTGAAACTTATCAATTTCGGCCTGCTTTTCCTTGAGCTTTCCATAACGGATTTCAGCCACTTTCCCGTAATCACCTTCCCGTTCCGCTTTCTCCGCATGGAATTTCAGGTCTTCTATTTCTATCTTATTTTGTTGTATTTTATTGATCAATTCCCGTTCGGACTGCCATTTGGCCTTAAACTTATTCTCCTCTTCCCGAAGATCGGCAATTTCCTTATTCAGGTATTCCAACTTCGGTTTATCGTTTTCTCTTTTAATTGCTTCCCGTTCGATCTCCAACTGAGTAATTCTCCGGGAAATTTCATCCAATGCTTCCGGTACCGAATCAACTTGCATCCGTAACCGGGCAGCTGCTTCATCCATGAGGTCAATGGCTTTGTCCGGCAAAAAACGATCGGTTATGTAACGGCTTGATAAACGAACCGCCGAAATAAGAGCATCGTCTTTAATTCTTATCTTATGATGATTTTCATATTTTTCCTTTAATCCTCTCAATATAGAAATAGTATCGGCTTCGCTCGGTTCTTCCACCATAACGACCTGAAACCGGCGTTCCAATGCTTTATCCTTTTCAAAATATTTTTGGTATTCATCCAAGGTGGTAGCTCCAATGGAACGAAGCTCTCCCCGCGCCAATGCCGGCTTCAATATATTGGCCGCATCCATGGCTCCTTCTCCTTTCCCGGCACCGACCAAGGTATGAATTTCATCAATAAAAAGAATGATTTCCCCCTCCGATTGGATTACTTCATTGACCACCGACTTCAGCCGTTCCTCAAATTCTCCTTTGTATTTGGCTCCGGCAATCAGGGCTCCCATATCCAACGAATAAATTTGTTTGGATTTCAGATTATCGGGAACATCTCCCCGTACAATCCGGTGCGCCAATCCTTCCGCAATAGCAGTTTTCCCCGTTCCGGGTTCTCCGATCAGGATCGGATTGTTTTTGGTCCTGCGACTTAAAATCTGAAGCACTCGCCGGATCTCATCATCCCGTCCTATTACCGGATCAAGCTTACCGGCCCGGGCCCTTTCATTTAAATTAATCGCATACTTAGACAAGGATTGATACGTATCTTCTGCCGATTGGCTGGTTACCTTATTTCCCTGTCTCAACTCGTCAATGGCAGCTTTCAACTCTTTTTCTGTTATTCCTGCATCCTTAAGCATGGTCGAAACGGAGCTTTTTTCAGAAAATAAAGACAGTATGATATGCTCCAACGAAACATACTGATCTCCCATTTTTCCGCAATAATCCACCGCTTTCTGTAATACGGCATTCGTTTCGCGGCTCAAATAAGGCTCTCCTCCCGACACTTTCGGTAAAGAATCAATCTCCTTGCTCAATATAGAATGGATATTGTTGGTATTTACAGACAACTTTTGGAAAAGAAAATTAACAATATTTTCTCCCGTTAACATAATGGCCATCATCAAATGGGCCGGCTCAATGGACTGCTGTCCTTTTTGTCGAGTCAATTCAATACTTTTCTGAACTGCCTCTTGTGATTTGATAGTAAAATTATTGAAATTCATATATTCTCTTTTAATCTTTATATTAAAACCCGCAGCATGTACATCGCTGTACGAATGTAACTTTCACATGCGGATTTCCCATTATTATTTCTTTGTTTATTTAATTTCCGATTCAAACAACTACGATCAAATAATTTGCCGGTCTACTTCAACTGACATTTTGACATACCCATTCTATATTTAACATATAACAATCCGGTTGAAGAGAAGGTTTCCTTAAATCCAAAGCAATATTCTCCTTTCTAACGATTTCTAAAAGGTAGAACCTCTCCTTTCTCTAAAAAATTCTTCAAAACAGATGAAAAAGATCTCCAATATTTGTTTTTTTTAAATATAAACTCTACTTTTGTCCTCCGAAAATAATGCGGGATGTAGCTCAGCCCGGTAGAGTACGCGTCTGGGGGGCGTGTGGTCGCAGG
>DAIQOU010000386.1:0-4909 GCA_036787725.1 Bacteroidales bacterium | reverse complement strand
TAAAACAAGCGGATTCTTTATATAAATTATATTTTTGTTATTCCTGATTCGGTGCCGGTACGCTTTCTTCTGCCGCCGGTACGTTTTCTCCTGCCGGAGCACCTTCTTGAATCGGCGTTTCAAAAGGAGATACGGCATTGGGATTTATGGGGGTGGCATTTTGAATGTTTTCTTTGATTTCGGATTCGGGAATGCCACTTGCCTGCTTAGGTATAAAGGATGATGAAATAATACATAATACCACAACCGTAGCGGCCAGTCCCCACGTTGCTTTCTCTAAAAAGTCTGTGGTTTTACGTACACCCATTACCTGATTTGACGATGAAAAGCCGGCAGCAAGGCCTCCTCCTTTTGAGTTTTGTATTACAACAATAAATACTAACAGTAAAGAAGCAATAACAATTAATATTGAAATAGCGATAAACATTGTTTTTATTTTTTTATATTAACAAGCAATTTTTCCAAAAAACGAATTTGGTCTGCAAAGTAAATGTTTTTTTCCGGATATAGCAAGTTTAATTTTCTAATAATTGCCAATGCTTTATCATATTTTTTTTGTTTTAAGTAGATTTTTGCCAGCGTTTCCGAGAAAAACGATCCTTCGGGAGGAGTTTCAAGTGAAGGACCCTCGGTTGCAGGCTTTTCGGCTTGCTCTTCCGACCCTTCGGTTTTTAATTCTATTTTAAAAGAAGCTATTTTGTCTTCTTTTAAAAATTCATCGATAATATCTTGGTGTTGCAAAGGAATTTCCGGACCGGAAGAGCCTTGCTTGTTATTGGTAAGGAGAAGGGATATATAGTCTTGAGAGACTAATGTTTCCTTTTTTTCTTTTCGTTTTAATGGAACACTATCCTCCTCCGGAACGTTTTTGGAGGAAAGAAAAAAATCGATAAGGGAAAATGTATCGTTTGCTCCGGATTCGGAATTTTCTTTTTCCGGTTGTACCGGGTTGCTTAAAGAAGGCAGTTGATCCCTCTTTAATAAAAGAAAAAGTTTCCTTCGGTCACAAGCATAAAAGGCGGTTTTTCTTAATTCTGCTTGAGCATTTAAGTCATTTACATTAAAAAGATTAATTAAATAAAGGAGCCGAGCTGTTTGGAAATAAGGATATTCTTCCACCAACTGCTTCAATTCCGGAAGTGTGTTTTTATCTGGCAGATCAATATTTTCCGATAATTTGAAAATATCTTCGACAGTCATTTTACCAATTGCCTAATGTTGCGTTGAAAATTTCGTCCGTAAGGTCATTTACAATGAGCCGGATCAACTCGTCTTGCACCTGGTCCAATGATTGTCTGTTGTCGTATTCCCTGTATCCCGAAAAATTTTGTTCCAAATCATCTGACGGCTTTTTATTATTGATATATCTTACCCTTACCGTGATTGTCAGACGAGTTTGGGAGGCCCGGGCATCTGCCGTAACGGCCAGTTCCGTAGTTTCATATCCGATGATTTCCCCTTCCAGTTCCAAATCGGCGCCGGTATCTACCATTCTCAGACGAGTTTGGGAAATATATTTGTTTCTCAATTCATCCGTAAATGTTTGTGCCAAAGTAGGGTAGACTAAGTCGGCCTGATTGGGGAAATTCCGAATGGCAATCGTTTGTACCTGAGAGTAATCTATGTTTGCTCCGGTAAACTTATAAGAAACTGTACAGGCAACCGCGAAAAACAAAACCGATAAAAGAGCAATCGTGAGTTTCATTCTAAATTATATTCTTTAATTTTTCTGTAAAGGGTTCGTTCCGAAATTTTCAAATCCTGAGCAGCGTTTCGGCGTTTTCCGTTATGCCTCTCCAGTGCTTTTTTGATCATTTCTTTTTCTACATCTTCCAAAGATAGTGTTTCTTCTTCATATTCGTCGGCATAAGGAACCGAATCTTCTTCTTCGGCCGGTTTGATCGGAACGGTCGGCGCCGGCGGTTGAAAAACGGAGAATTCTTGGGGCGATGGATTATGCGTATAATAAGCCGGATTTTGTTCGATGGGAACGTTTCCGGACATAATTTCGTGTACCAGTTTTTTCAAATCGTATACATCTTTTCTTAAATCAAATAATACCTGATAAAGAATTTCCCGTTCGCTGCCAAATGATTTTTGATCTCTATCTTTTACCGGTACCGGCAGGCGCTCCATATCCGGTTCGGACAAATAGGTTTTGAGAATGGGAGCCGTGATCTCTCTCTCTTGTTCGATGATGGACATGCGCTCGGTAATGTTTTTCAACTCCCGAATGTTCCCCGGCCACCGGTAATTATTCAATACTTCTTTAGCTTCCGGAGTCAGATGAATGGGTGGCATTTTATACTTTTCGGCAAAGTCTCCGGCAAATTTTCGGAAGAGTAAAAAAATATCTTCTTTCCTTTCTCTTAAGGGAGGAATATGGATGGGTACCGTATTTAATCGATAATATAAATCTTCCCGGAATTTGCCGGAACGAATGGCTTTTATCGGATCCACGTTGGTTGCGGCAACAATACGAACATCTGTTTTTTGAACTTTGGAAGATCCTACCCGGATAAATTCTCCCGACTCGAGTATTCGTAATAAGTAGGCTTGAGTGGGCAAAGGCAGTTCTCCTACTTCATCCAGAAAAATGGTGCCCCCGTCGGCGACCTCGAAATATCCTTTTCGCTCACTGAGTGCACCGGTAAAAGATCCTTTCTCATGCCCGAACAGTTCCGAATTGATGGTCCCTTCCGGAATGGCTCCGCAATTGACTGCTATGTATTGTTTGTGTTTTCGGGCGCTGTTTTGATGTATTAGTTGAGGAAAAGCTTCTTTTCCAACACCGCTTTCTCCCATGATCAGGACACTTAAATCTGTAGGCGCTATCAATAATGCTTTTTCTATTTCCCGGTCAAGTAAGGGGCTGTTCCCTATAATTCCAAACCGTTGTTTTACGGATTGAATATCTTCTCTTACCATCTTATTATAGTTCGTTATATTTTTTCTTTTTTTTGAAGTAATAAGCAAATATAAGACTTTTGGAATAAATCTCGGGAGGTATTCCGGGTAAACTTTCGGCTAAGTTATTTTTTCGTATTTCTTTATAGTCCTTTTTTTTCTTGTTAAATGTTCTTCGGGCTTTCAAAACTGCGTTTGCATTGGCGGGATATCCCTTCAGCAAAAATTGCATCATGGCAACCCGGTCAAGAAAAAAACGAACGATCATCGCTTTTTTTAGATGAGACTCGGGCAAATTTTTATATAGCATCAGCAGGTTGTTGCGAAAATTGAGAAATGTTTTTCGGGGATGTTCCATCGCCAACGTAGCGCCTCCTATGTGGTAAACGACAGCCGAAGGCAGACAAACAATTTTTTTACCCCGGTTTACCAACCGCCAGCAAAGATCGATTTCTTCCTGATGAGCAAAAAAGTAAGGGTCTAATCCTCCTGCTTGTTTATAAGCTTCCGATCGGATGAACAAACAGGCCCCGCTGGCCCATAATACTTCGGTTGGTTCATCATACTGGCCGGAATCTTTTTCCACTGTGTTCAGTATACGACCCCGGCAATATGGATATCCGTAAATGTCGATGTAGCCGCCGGAGGCGCCGGCATATTCAAAATATGCTTTTT
Source organism: Bacteroidales bacterium (assembly GCA_036787725.1). Taxonomy (GTDB): domain Bacteria; phylum Bacteroidota; class Bacteroidia; order Bacteroidales; family Azobacteroidaceae; genus DAIQOU01. Next base: position 1,327 of record DAIQOU010000386.1, on the reverse strand, counting down.
CTTTGTAAGAACGTATCTTGGGTTGCAGGGCGACCACTTCGGGATGAGCGTTCAGGTAGTCGATGGAAGTGGTGAGCCATCCCGGTGTTACTTCAACATCCGAGTTGAGAAGAACAAAATAATGGTGATTCAATTGATTGAGCGCTCGGTTATAGCCTTCCGCAAACCCATGATTTTCATTCATCAACAGAAGGGATATTCCGGGATAATGTTCTTTCAGAAAAGGAATTGAATCGTCTGTAGAACCGTTGTCGGCTACGATTATTTCTGCTCTATCGGAAGGAGTACATGCTGTTAATACAGGCAGGAATTGTTCCAACAATTTTTTTCCGTTCCAATTGAGAATAACAACGGCAACTTCTTTCATACGTTATTTATTATTTTTAATATTAAGGTTGTACTTTTGATCTCTAAAATTCCGGTGAAGAGGAGGAGTTGCCGTCGGCGGATGTTTTGTTTCATGTTTTTATATCCTCCTTTTTGTATTTCCATCGATTGTGTGTCCACAACCAATAACTCGGATCATATAAAACGGTATTTTCCATCATGCGTGCGTATTTTTCGGTAATTTCAAACTCTTCCGCTTTTTTTGCATTCTCGGTGATTGTTTTGATTTCCGCTTCATAAAACCCTCGTTTCATCTTTTTGATGTCAAGGTAAGCTACCAATGCATCCGTTTTTTTTGCAATACGTTCGGCTCCTGTCAATACAGAAGTTTCCATATTCAGGAAAGTCGTCCAATAATGCATGTTGTTTCGGGAGGGTTTTTGATCCGACATAAATCCGATCAGGAATTGTTTGCCTGCTTGACGTAATTTAATGATATGTCTCAATGTGTCGTTTTTGGGAATCCCTACGGAGCGGAATCGTTTCCTCAAATCTAACATAAATTGATCAAACGCTTTGTTTTTCAGCGGACGATAGATCTGGCTGATCTCCAGGTTGGGATTTTCGGGCACCCATAAGGTAATGGATGTAACCCATTCCCAATTTCCGTAATGTCCCAGCATTAAAATACAAGATTGTCCCTTTTGCAATGCTCCGTTTATCACGGCGGAATTGATAAAACGGAATCGCCGTTTCATTTCGTCGTCCGAAATATGAAGCATCTTGATGGTTTCGAAGACGTAGTCGCAGAAGTGTCGGTAAAAAGACCGTTCCGTTTTTTTCAGTTCCGCGCCGGTCTTATACGGGAATGCTTGTCGTAAGTTTTTTTCGGTAATTTTTCGTCGATAACCGGCAATATAATAAATGAAGACATAGAGTATATCCGAAAAGAAATACAATACCCGTAAAGGTAAAATTGCATGTAAGTAAGCAAATAAAT
>DAIQOU010000385.1:0-4912 GCA_036787725.1 Bacteroidales bacterium | reverse complement strand
AGCCGGGTATTATTTATTAATTCAGAAAGGGATGTGTCCTCCATCTCTGCCAGTTTACGATAAAAAGTCCGCATCCCCATATTCATTTTTTCTGCAATTAAATGAGCCGATAACTCTTTGTTTCTTATGTTTTTATTAATAATTTTGACAACATCCTTAATGAACTTTACATGTTCTTTATGAGAAAGTTTTTTGTTTTCTAATGTATATGAACTTAAAGGAGAAGAAAAATATTCTTTCAAACTTTCTTTTCTCTCCAATAAACGACGTACGGAAGATTTTAAATAATCAACATTAAATGGTTTTGTTATATAAATTTCGGCTCCGGCATTCAATCCCTCGATTTGACCTTCTACATCCCTTCTGGCGGATAATAAAATAAAAGGAATATGGCCGGTCATCTCGTCCGATTTAACTTTTCGGGAAAAAGAGAATCCGTCCGTTTCGGGCATAATTACATCGCTGATAATAAGATGAGGGTGGATTTCTTTCAATATTTCCATTGCCTCTCCGGGATGAGAAGCTGTCAGAACATTATATTCTTCGTTGAATATATCGAAGATAAACCAACGTATTTCGGCTTCGTCATCTACAACCAGAAGGGTTGGCTTTGATTCGTCCAAACTGATTGTTGGAATCTGTAACGGATTCGCATTTTTCGGAATATAATTCCGGGATATAATAATATTATTATCTGTTAATTCAGAAGTTGCAGGTTCCAGATGAGGTAATTTAACCCTGAAATGAGTCCATTCGTTCGGGCAGCTCTCTACTGCAATAGAGCCTTTAAGCAGGCCGATCAGATTATAGGATATGGCAAGGCCTAACCCGGTACGCGACCACGACGAAGAGTCATTGTGCTCAAAACGTTGTAATATATGGTATCGGTCAAATAAGGTAGAAATATCTTTTTCCGCTATGCCTTTTCCTGTATTTGAAATGGTAATATACAAGTGATCCTCAAAAATATCTATTTTAACCTTTACTTTCTTCTCATTTTCCGTGTACTTGAAAGCATTGGATAAAAGATTCAGAAGGATGGTTATGATAAAATCTTTATCTGAATTCCAAATAAGAAAGGGAGAGATATCTTTTTCTAATTCAATTTTCCGAAATTCGATCATATCGGAAAATGATTCTGTTAATTCGTTAGCCAGGAAGGTTATATTAAGGGGAGTAATTTTCGGTTTTTTATATCCGGATTCGATACGATTAAACTCAATCAAATCTTGTATCAATGAGTTTAACCGTTCTGCATTTTGTTTAATAATGGAGGTATATTTTATCGCTGCCGCGGAAAGATTCTTCTCTTTCATAAGGCGATTACACGGTCCGTATATAAGTGTCAGTGGAGTACAAAACTCATGTGCTATATTGGTGAAAAACCGTAGTTTGGATTCATATATCTCTTCTTTATGCTGTTGTTGGAGTTTTTGCAGCCGGTTGGCTTTTTTATTTTTGTTATGCCTGATTGCAGTACCGATTACAAAATATATTCCCGTTATTATAAATATAATGTATGCACCATAAGCCGGGAATGATTTATACCAAGGCGATAATACTTTTATATCCATCTTATATATATAACTTTCTTTGCTCAACACTTTGTTATAGTATTTGACCAATAACCTGTAATTACCCGGATAGAGATTGGTAAAGGATATAATATCCGAATTTCCGTTAGAGATCCATTCTCTTTGACCCGGGTGTAACTTATAGTAATAAGAATAATTATTCCCGTTCAGGTGATCTGTTGCAGTAAAAGAAAGAGAAAAGAAGTTCCGGTCATGTGATAATTCTAAAAAAACTTTATTTCCTTTTTGTGTAAGGAATTTTTTTACAGGATATTTTTTATCTCTTACAGTCAGAGTTGTAAAATATAAAGGGGGCATATAATGGCGGTCTTCGTCGAAATAGTTTTTTTGTATGGTAACAAACCCGTTGGTTCCTCCAAAAAATAAGGTGCCGTTTTTTTCATTTCTGTACGATGCTCTTTCTTTAAATTCCAATACGGACAAACCTTCCGGATGATCATACATCCGGAATAACTCTGTATCGGTATTGTAGTGAATAAGTCCCCGGTCGGAACTTAACCAATAGTCGGAGTAAGAATCCGGTAAGATATCATATATGGTATTGGCCGGAAAGCCGTTGGATTTGTTCAATACCTTGTAATTTCCGAAACTGTATTTAATGAATCCGAAATTAGTTCCGATCAGATAATTATTACGAAGGTCTTTTCGTATGCTGTTGATTTCATTAATTGTATTTCCTTCCAAGCGGATATGTTCCTGTTTCCAAGTGATTGTATTCAACCTGAAGAGGCCTTCCTCTCTGTTCATCCACCATAAGATGGAATCATTTTCAAGATAAAGAGTTGTAAATTCATCGGTTTCTTTCACGTAAACCCGTTTTATTGGCGATAAAACGGGCTTTCCGTTTCTCCATTCAAGTTGAGCCTTAATGATACCCGTTTTCATCGTTGAAATCCATAATACCGAGTCTTGTTCGCATATATCGGATATATATTCTACATTTTTCCCTTCATACATTAACTTTACACAGGAAAGGCTGTTATCGTTAATTGTAAAATAACAGAGCCCACGTTCACTTCCAATCCAAAGGTTGCCTTCCCGGCTTTCCGCAAAAGATAAGATGATATTGTCCGGCAAATGAGAACCGGAAGCGGTTATAAAATCCATTTGGTGTTCTTTGGGATTTTTATCCGGTCGGAAATCAACTATCCGGAGGATACCGGCTCCTTTACTTCCCAGCCATAAAGTGTTTTTCTTATCTACAAATAAAGCATTTACAGGTTGATGTATTTTCAATGTAAAATCATTCAGACGGAAGGATTTTATGGAATACTGCTCAATGGAGTAGGTATATACTCCTCCACCGGCAGTGCCTATCCAAACCATGTCTTGATAATTATCCTTATATAAACAGTTAATTCCTACAGGAATATCAATTTTTTCATATATATATTCCTGAGCATTCTTCTTGAGTAATGATAGGCCGGCAGCTTTAAAACCAATAAAATAATCATCATTAAATTTTAATAATGATGTAACATCGTCCTTGTCGACCGGATTATTCTTTAAATTATAAATAAAAGAAACCTTTTGTGTTGAAGTATTAAATTCATACAGTGATTGAGTTATGTCTACAAAATAAAGTAAATGATTGTCATCGTTTGAACAATACAGTATTTCTTTAGGATGGGTATAAGTTTCTTCGGTAATAAAATGAATGTAACCTTGTTCATTCGTTTTTATGGAATAACAAAGATTATTACCCTCTTTACGAAAAATCCATAATTTATTGTTAATATCAATGAAAAAATCAACTATATCACTTACTTTCAACTCGGGAATAAATACCCGTTCAAATTGTGTGTGTCCTTTCAAGGTATAATAAATATAATTATTACCTTGGATAAGAAAGATATTCTCCCGATTGTCTTTATCCGAAAAAGCAATTTGGTTAAACATTTCAAAAGACTCAATGGCTGCTGTTTTAAGATTGATTTTATGCAGTCCGTAGTATGTTTGAAACCAAAGTAATGTGTCGGAAGTTTGTTCTATTTTGTCAATTCTGCTGCCTGTGAAAAAAAAATCGTTGTTCTCGGGTTTGTAGGTAATAATTTGTTTTCCATCATATATATCGGCTCCCCGATTGGTACCTATCCACATCATTCCTTTTCTGTCCTGATAAAAGGAATAAATCGTACTGCCGGAAAGATTTTCCATATTATTTATCTTTCGTAAGTTATATCCCTTTACGGGAAAATAACACACTAAGAGAAAAACAATCAAAAAACAGATGGTTTTAATTTTATTGTTGATGAAAAAAGAGAATGTCATAGACAAATATAGACTTATTTCTTCTCTTTATTATCTCTGATTGTGTCAAAAACATCTCTCTTTATGACACCTCTATTATATGAAAGGCCCTCTCTTCTTTTACTTGCCGGGACTTCATTGGTTTTGTCGCATATATTGTTAAATCATGCAACCATGCAGATACTGTTGTTTATACTTTTTTCATTTTTAGTTTTCATTCCTCTGTTTTTGCTTTTCCTCGTATTAAAGGGAGAATTTTGGAAAAAGGAACGAATAAGCCTATAGAATCGGCAGACGTTCTGTTATTAAAAAAGGGTGAAGTAATTGCAATTGCCGATACCTTTTCCGAATCGGAAGGGAATTTCCACTTGTTCGGAATAGATGATGGAGAGTATTCTCTTATGGTACGCTTAATCGAATATAATATCTATATAAACACACCGGTTGTCCTTCATTGTTCAGAGCCGGTATTGGACTTGGGGATTATTGAATTACAATCTTTAGAAATCGGCTTGACGGAAGTCGTGGTAGAAGGATATAAAAGACAAATCATTTATAAGTTGGATAAAAAAATTATAGATGCGTCCAATAACTTGATGGGGAGCGGGGGGACAGCTGTCGATATTCCGGAAAATACGCCTTCTGTACGGGTGGGCCCGGATGGAGAGGTAATTTTTAGAGGAAGTGGAGTATACTTTTGCTCCTAAAACATCGGCCAATCCAGAATTACAAATTGTATACGATAAGTTTACCCGTGATGGCAATCTGAATTACGCGGAACCCCGGATAAATACAAACGGATTTTACAAGGTTCACGGGATAATCGGGATCTTTTTGAAGATACGAACCACTAAATAACCGGCATTTACAACAGGTAATTTGGAAGTATCGGTTATGAGTCGTATAGTAAAATGACGGGCTTACAGAATTCGTTCCGATTTGTTCGTGTATAATCAATAAGATTGTTTTGCCTTCCGGTAAGTTCTCTGCAAGCAAGAAATTACACTTTTCAATACGATTATTTATTCGTCCGCCTGCGTGGTCCTTTTCGTCCCCTCGCGAGGGGA
>DAIQOU010000035.1:0-18255 GCA_036787725.1 Bacteroidales bacterium | reverse complement strand
TATTATTATCTTTTTATATATACATGATAAGGATAAATGCCGCTATCCATCCGATTATACTGATTCGAATGAAACGATCTTTTACTGCCAATCGGGTCGGGTTCCCGCTTTTCTTTTCGACCAGCGTGATTTGCAAGTATCTCAATATCCCGAGCAATACAAAAAGAGAAGTGGTATATACATAGTTGTTTTGCAGGCGGGCTGTTATTTCGGGCGAAACCGTATACATAATGTAGGCCATAATGGTAATGGTAGCCGTAATGATCAGGGCCGCGTTTAGAAAATCAAAATTGTAATGTACAATGTTTTGTCGGGCCACAATCCCTGAGCGGTCATATATGGTAAAGTCGTCTCTTCGTTTGCCGAAAGCAATGAAGAGGGAAAGCAGGAAGGTCATCAAGACAATCCAATGGGATAAGTAAACATCGGCTGCCGCACCTCCGATAAAAATCCGGATGACAAATCCGGTGGCGATAATGGTAACGTCGATAATGGCAACCTGTTTTAACCGGATGGAATACAGAATATTTATGACAAAATAAAACAAAGAGAAAGCCAAAATCAATGTTTGATGTCCCTTTACCAAAAAGAAAATAATCGATATTCCGAGAACGAAACAGGTAATCATGGTCATGATCCCCATGTTTTTGCTTATTTTCCCGTTTGCCAGCGGACGTGTCTTCTTTTGAGGATGCAGTTTATCCGATTCCAAATCCCGAATGTCATTCAAACAATAGATAGAAGAAGCAATAAAGCCGAATCCGAAAAAAGCAACCAAACAGGCTGTGAATCGGGAAACGGACAGGAGTTCTCCCGAGAAAAACAACGGAAGGAAAATGAACAGATTTTTAATCCATTGTTCAATCCGCATCAGTTTTAATAGTTGGAAAAATCGGCTCATCCGGTTGGTTTTAATTTGAAATTACAAAAATACGAATATATTCCGAGGGATAAAGAGAAAAAATAACCCGGATCGAAGTCAATGAGTTGTCAACTCTTTGAACAACAATTCCAGATCCTCTATTTCATTCATTGCTTTGTCTGCAACTAACATCCCTTTATGGATCAAAATGATCCGTGTACAAATGGATTTGATTTCCGATAATGTATGGGAAGAGAGCAGAACGGCCTTTTCGGCGCTTAGGGATTTAATCAGGGACATAATTCCTTCCAGTTGGTTGGGGTCCAACCCGGAAGTGGCTTCATCCAAAATTAGTACTTCCGGATCATGGATAATGGCTTGCGCAAGCCCTACCCGTTGTTTATATCCTTTCGATAATTTCCCGATGGTTTTCCTTAATTCCCCGGAAAGCCCCGTCAGTTCTATTATATCCGAAATTCTTTTTTTAATATCTTTTTTTTCGGGATAAAGCGTTAATACATATTCCAAGTATTCTTTGATATACATTTCATCATACAACGGATTGTCTTCCGGCAGGTAGCCCAGCCGGGCTTTGGCTTCTATCGGTTGTTTATTCATATCTCGTCCGTTGATCATAATTGTACCTGCATCGGCCGGTATGCAGCCGGAAATGATTTTCATGGTCGTAGACTTCCCGGCACCGTTGGGGCCTAAGAAACCTATAATTTCTCCTCGGTTTACAGAAAAAGAAATGTTGTGGAGCACTTCTTGACTACCGTATTTTTTTATTACGTTTTCGATTGATAACAACATGATTATCCTATTATGATTTCGATGTAAAAGTAGGATATTCATTTCGGAAATAAACGTAAAAAAGATAAAAATGTAATTATATCCCTCCCGCTTGAGAAAAAAACAATCCGGGTGGAAAGTCTTTTGCCAAATGACCGTTCGGGGGAGAAGCTCCCCACTATGCAGGTGAATGTCTCCCCACTATGCAGGTGAATTCTTCCCCCAAGTATGGATTTCATTTTCATTCCTCTTTTTATCCGGCGCTTAATTTTATTGGAACGGAATCAAAGTATAATCGAAATTCTTCAAAATAATACAATCATAGGAGAAATAATGTAAACAAACAAAATTTTATATCCCCTAACTTTGCTTATGTAACCCGCTAATAAAGAATTATACTCTATTTTACTGTAAAAATCAATGAATATGAAATTGAAAAAATATGAAGGAAACCCGATCTTAAAACCTAATCCGGAAAATGAATGGGAATCGTTGGTGGTATGCAATCCGGGTGCTTGGTATGACGGAATTCGGTTTTATTTATTATATCGTGCGGCCGGGAATGATGAAGCTCATACCATTCGTTTCGGTTTGGCGGTGAGCGATGACGGTTTTCACTTTACACGTGTTTCCGATCAGCCTGTATTCAGTCCGCTGGAGGGGAATTTCGATGGAGGAGGTGTAGAAGATCCTCGGATTGTAAAGTTTGGAGATTATTATTATGTCACGTATGCTTTTCGGCCTTTTCCTCCGGGACAATATTGGAAATTTGCTCACGATGTGGTGCTGACTCCCGATTATGGGGAATCGGCTCCGATGTTTGTTTCTGAAAATTTGGGGAATACCGCATTGGCTTGTACGAAAGACTTTAAAGACTGGAAACGATTGGGGCGGTTGACTTCTCCGTGTTTGGATGATCGGGATGTGATTTTGTTTCCTGAAAAGATCAATGGTCAATTTGTACTTCTCCACCGTCCCAAACAGTACATTGGAGAAGAATATAATGTAAAATATCCTTCCATATGGGTAAAGTTTTCGGACGATATGCTCAATTGGGAGGACAAAAAAAGTCATCTGCTTTTAGCGGGAAGAGAAGGAAGTTGGGAAGAGAAAATCGGAGGAAGCGCTCCTCCCTTGAAAACAGAAGCCGGTTGGTTGGTATTATATCATGGAGTAGAAAACGGCGGATTGGGCTATTACCGGGTAGGGGCGTTATTGTTGGATTTGGATAATCCGCTTAAAATTATAGGGAAAACACCCCATGCCATTTTGGAGCCTGAATTTTCGTATGAGATAGACGGGTTTTATAAAGGATGTGTATTCCCGGGGGGCAACATAATCAAAGATGATCTGTTATATGTATATTACGGATGTGCAGACCGGTATGTCGGAGCGGCTACTTGCAATATTCATGAATTGATTGAGTATTTACTTGCTCATCCTTATGAAGAAACACACAAGATAATTTGATAAACAGTCTGTTATGCCAACTGTCAATATTCAATTTATAGATATTTTTATTGTTGCGATCTACCTTGTTTTTATTATATGGTGGGGATTGAAGAATGGGAAAAGTTCGGATTCGCAATCTTATTTCCTGGCAGGACGCACCATGCCCTGGTGGATCGTAGGGCTTTCCTTATTTGCGGCAAGTATATCCAGTACTACGTTGGTGGGCCAATCCGGAGATGCTTACCATACGGGGATCGGAGTTTTCAATTATAATTTGACGGGAGTGGTGGTAATGGTGTTTTTTGCCATGTTTTTTCTTCCTCTTTACATCAAGAGCGGGATTTTTACCATTCCCGAGTTTTTGGAAAAACGATTTGACAAACGTTCCCGTTATTACTTTTCGGCTATTTGTATTATCGGAAACATTTTTCTGGATGCTGCCGGAGCTTTGTATGCCGGAGCCTTGATCATTAAGTTGATTCTTCCGGAAGCCGATTTGCAAACCATTATTATTGTTTTTGCTGTGATCACTGCTTCTTATACGATTCCGGGAGGACTGTCTTCCGTTATTAAAACAGAATTGATTCAAGCCGTCATTCTGATTATAGGTTCCGTAATTCTTACCGTTTTGTGTATCCGTGCGGGCGGATGGGAACATATACAACAATTGATGGCTTCGGGCGATCAAATGATGAAATTGATACGACCTTTGAATGATCCTTCCACTCCCTGGCTCGGCTTACTTGTCGGAATGCCTATTTTAGGATTGTATTTTTGGGGAAACAATCAAACCATGGTGCAACGGGTGTTGAGCGCCAAAACAGTAGATGAAGGCCGAAAAGGCGTTTTGTTGAACGGAGGCTTTACCCTGCTGACGCTCATAATCATTGCCATTCCCGGAGTAATGGCCCAACAATTGTTTCCCGGATTGGAAAAACCCGATATGGTTTATCCTTCCATGATCCTGGGGTTGATGCCTCCGGCTTTGTTGGGACTGATGTTTGCCGCTTTGCTGGCTGCATTGACTTCGGCTTTAAGTGCCATATTAAATTCTACGGCTACCCTTTTTACCATGGATTTTTATTCGAAATTCGATAAGAAAGCCGACAGTAAAAAGCTGGTAAGGGTCGGGAAAATAGCCGCTGTCGTTATTATTGTGTCGGCTACTTTCTGGGCTCCCCATATCGGGAAATTCGGCTCCTTGTTAAAATATTATCAGGAAATGCTTTCTTATATATCTCCTCCTATTGTAGCCGCTTTTTTGCTCGGTATCTTTAATAAACGGGTTACCGGAAAAGGAGTTTTTGCCGGATTACTGGCCGGACTGGCATTTGCCGTCTTTTTGCTTTTCTTTAAGTCGGTATTATTTGGCGACTTACACTTTCTGCTGATTGTTCCGTTTTTGTTTGCTTTCAGTGCGATTGTAATGTATTTGGTCAGTCTTACTTCACCCGCTCCCGGGGAGGATAAGTTGAAACATGTTACATTCAGGATTCGGGATTTTAAACAAGAAAGCTCAGAGCTGAAATCGGTCCGGTGGTATTCCAATTACCGGATATGGTCCTTGATCCTGTTGTCTTTATGTGCCGTATTATTAATCCTGTTTTCCTGAAGAAAACTTCCGAATCTAAAACTTAGTCAGGATTTTCTTTATATTAAGGCGATATTCTCCCGGAGTTTCGCCTTTTTTCTTCTTGAAGACCCGAATAAAATTGGAAATATTATTGAAACCGCAAGAATAACAAACTTCGGCAATGGAATGAGTGGTTTCGAATAACATTTGGGAAGCATATCCTATCCGTATGTCATTTACATAATCAATAAAGTTCCGTTGTGTCTTTTTCTTAAAGAAATGGCTGAATGCCGACTCCGACATGCCTATCAGAGAAGCAATGTCCGCCAGTTTAATCGGTTTAAAATAATTGTTGTTTACGTATTCGCACACTTTATTTATTCGTCGGCTCTTGGTTTCATATACCAATTCATGAGGAGAAAAGTGGGGATCGGCCAATATTTTTTGATTTCTCGATACAGATAATTCATATAATATGGACAAAAATTGCAAAGCAGTATCAAATCCTTGCGTACGGGTCATTCCGAGTATTTTATTTTTCATTATCTTTTTTGTTTCCTCCGAAAACTCGATTCCGCGGGAGGATCGTTGCAACAATTCTTTAATCGGATTGAATAAGCGTTTTGTAAGAATAGGATAATCAAGTAGTTGTTCGTGAAATTGAATTGTTACCACGTGGTTTCCCTTTTCTATTTCTCCTTGCCATTTATGCGGTAAATTGGGCCCTAAAAGTACTAAATCCAATTCATTGAATTCACTGATGGAATCTCCGATGATGCGTTTCCCCTGAGAGTTGATAACCATATTCAATTCATAATCGGTGTGATAATGAGTCGGATAATCAAAATTGGCATCCGGTCGATCCAACACTATAAACAAGTCATCTTGAGAGATGGGCGTTATTTCTTTTTGAAAGTCAGCTTGTGTCATCATAGAATTATAATCTTAAATGTTAGTTATTGATAAAATATAAAAGTAAATACTGCTAAATAAGAGTATTTATATTCAAAATAATACAATTTATTTCAAAAAAAATAATAATGCTGCTTAAAATTCAAAAACTGCCAATAAATGAGTAAAATAATACATCATTCCGAAGAGCATTTCCCTTAAATTTGTAAAGAATTCATCCTTTGTGATTTAATAATAAATATAATTCCATGAAAAAATATCATTTATTCGTATGTTCGTTGTTGTTCCTTTTTCCTTTTCTTTTACATGCGAAGGAATATAAGAAAGAGGTGATCGTTTACGGAAATTCTTCCGGGGCGGTGACGGCAGCCGTACAAGCTGCCAAGGCCGGGAAAGAAGTCCTTTTTATTTCTACGGATCCATGTATCGGCGGATTGACAGCCTCCGGACTGGGAGCTACGGATATAAATGAATTTAGCGCCATTGGCGGTTTGTCTCGCGAATTTTATCAACGTATTTATACTTTTTATGAGAATCCTTCCCGGTGGGTTTGTCAGGATAAAGAAGAATATTTTACTTCCATTACCAAACGGGTATTTACGGGAAGAAATAAAGAGGCTTCCATGCAATGGGTATTCGAACCGCATGTGGCACAACAAATCTTTAAAGAAATGCTGGCCGAACACTCTACTATCGAAATTATATTTGATCGGCTTCAAATTCCCGGAGGAGTTAAAAAGAAAGGTGAAAAGATTGAAAAGGTTTATTTAGCCTCCGGGAACAGCTGTCAAGGAAAAGTTTTTATCGATGCTTCGTATGAAGGTGATTTGATGGCTCATTCAGGGGTCTCTTATTTTGTGGGAAGAGAGTCTAATCAACAATATGGCGAGACGATGAATGGTATTCTTCCGAACAATCATGTGAAAAAAAGCGCCTTTAAGATTGATCCTTACAGAGTGGAAGGTAAGCCCGATTCCGGATTATTGCCTTTTGTCGAACCTCGCCAACCCGGTCAACCCGGTGAAGGAGATAAGCGTTTACAAGCTTATTGTTTTCGGTTTACATTGACAGATAATCCTCAAAACAGGAGGCCGATTGAGAAACCGGTCGATTATGAACCGATGTGGTATGAATATATTGCCCGGCTATTAAAAGCGAATCCCAATTGGACATTAACAAACGTATTGACCATTACTCCTATGCCTAACAGAAAATCGGATATTAATCATGCTGATTTCGTGGGTGCCAATTATGAATGGCCGGAAGCTTCGTATGCAAGACGAGAAGAAATAAAATCCATGCATCGTTCTTTCACATTGGGATTAATTTGGTTCTTGGCCAATGATCCCCGTGTTCCCGCTTCCATTCAAAATGAAATGCACCGGTGGGGATTGGCAAAAGACGAATTTAAAGATAACGGCAACTTTCCGTATCAACTCTATGTTAGAGAAGCAAGACGAATGATTAGCGATTATGTAATGACCGAGCATGAAGTAACCGGAACCAAAAAAGCACCTTATCCCATTGGATTGGGAACCTACTGGTTCGATTCTCATATTGTTTCTCGTTTTGTGGATGAAACGGGAGCGCTTCGCGATGAAGGGGGATTCTGGGGAAAGCAAACCGTTTATCCTATCGGTTATCAATCGATTGTTCCTAAGAAGAAGGAATGTACTAATTTGTTGGTGCCGGTGTGTTTGTCGGCATCCCATGCGGCTTACGGTTCCATTCGGATGGAGCCTGTATACATGGTATTGGGGCAGTCGGCGGGAATGGCAGCTTCATTGGCCATCGATACCCGAACGAATGTTCAGGATATATCTTACGATCGCCTGAAAGAAAAGTTGTTGGAAACCGGACAACTGCCGGAATGGAATAAATAACCTAAATATAAGCAAAATGAAAAAGAGTATTAATTATTGGTTTCTCTTGCTCGGAGTTCTGATGTGTATCACGGGATGTAAAAAAACAGAACCCGAATATGATATGGTAATATATGGAGGAACTTCTTCCGGAATTATGGCTGCTGTTCAAGCTTCTAAAATGGGGAAGAAAGTAATCGTAATCGAACCGGGAAATCGTATTGGAGGATTGACTTCAGGAGGACTCGGAGATACGGATCACGGAAAAATAAGTACCATCGGCGGCCTTGCTTGGGATTTTTACGAAAGAGTCGGGAAGAAATACGGGCAGCAAGAACCTGTATGGCAATTTGAACCTAAAGTAGCCTTGGAAGTGTATAACGATCTGGTGAAAGAGCATCAAATAGAAGTGGTTTATAACGAACGGCTGGATCTCCGGAACGGAGTCATAAAAGAAGGGAATAAAATTGTTTCTGTTCGGATGGAATCGGGAAAAATGTACAGCGGAAAAATATTTATGGATACTTCTTATGAAGGAGATTTAATGGCGAAAGCCGGGATCTCTTATTTTGTGGGGCGGGAAGGAAATGATATGTATGGAGAAACCAATAACGGTATTCGACCGGAAAACGAGAATGAGCTTCCGGCCGGAATAGATCCTTACATTAAACCGGGAGATCCCGATAGCGGCCTTTTGCCTCGGGTAAATCGGGATCCGGGAGGAAAACCGGGAGACGGAGATAAAAAAATTCAGGCTTATTGTTACCGGATGTGTTTGACCGACTCGACCGAAAATCGTATCATGATAGAAAAACCGGAGGGTTATAACGAGTCGGACTACGAATTGCTTTTCCGTGCATTGGAGAAAGGAATGCCGAAAGAAAGATGTTTCAAACTCCATTCGGTAAGAAATCGAAAAACGGATTCCAATAATCATTCCGGTATTTCATGCGATTATAACGGAGGAAATCATGCGTATGCTGAAGCGGATTATGAAACCCGCGAGAAAATAAAGAAAGCGCATGAAATATACCAGAAAGGATATGTTTGGACTGTTCAGAATCATCCGCGTATCCCGCAGGAAGTGAAAGATTATTATGGTGCATGGGGATTGCCTAAAGATGAATTCATCGAGAATAATCATTGGACTCCTCAACTGTATATCCGCGAAAGCCGTCGGATGATCAGTGATTATATCGTCACGGAACATGTGGTGAAATTGAATGAAAAAGTAGCCGATCCGATCGGATTGGGATCATATGCCATTGATTCGCATCATACGCAGTATTGTTTGGATAAAGACGGATATGTTCGTACGGAAGGCGGATTTTATAATCCCCTGAAACAGCCTTACCCTATCAGCTATAAGGTGATTTTGCCTAAACGGGAAGAATGTGAAAATTTATTGGTTCCCATTTGTGTGTCGGCTACTCATGCCGCCTATGGTTCTATTCGGATGGAACCGGTGTTTATGATTTTGGGACAATCGGCTGCCACCGCTGCTTCTTTATGTATCGATAACGGATGGGCGGTTCAAGAGTTGGATTATGCATTATTGAAAGAGATCATGGTAAGAGAAGGACAGATTTTGGAAAATCCCGATAATGAGTCTTATAAAGTAAATGCTTTTGAATAGTAAAAACGATGCCAAAGACAATTCACATTTTATTCTTATTTTTTCTGTTATTCCCTGTGTACGGTGGGGAAAGCGATTCGGAAATCCTTTCTCGGATAGAGAAAAACAGACCTTCCAAAGGGGCGGTTATTCCTCCCGATTTTGTTTCTCAATTGGGAGCAACGCATGTGGGAGGTAAATATTACCTTACCGAGCAACCTTTCATCATTGAAGGAGCAAAAAAAATGCATGAGTTGGGTTATGGAATTCTTAAATTATGGTTTGATGTGGCGGGTACCGAAGCGAAAGGATATCCTTATCATTCTCAATGGAATCTGAAGCCGGGAACCACTCCCAAAGAATTGGCGGAGCACCCTTATTATAAAGCTTGTTTTGAGCTTCCTTTCACTGCCATTTCTTTGTGTCATAATAAAAACTTTCCGGGAAATAAGACGGAAGATATGCAACAAACTTATCTTCAAATAGAAGAGGAAATGTATGAGTTGACAAAGTATTTACTGGAAACTTATAAAGAGCGGAAATTGACCTTTATTATTCAGAATTGGGAAGGCGATTGGTTATTGAGAGGAGGAACCGGAGAAGAATCCAAGTGGCATCTGAACGGTCCGCCCGAAGACTACCCGTTACGAGTGAAAAATATGTGCGATTGGTTGACGGCCCGTCAGAAAGGAATAAGCAAGGCGCGGAAAGAAGTAAAAGAAACCCGGTGTAAAGTATTGCATGCAGTGGAAGCCAATCGGGTAATCGACGGAATGGACGGCGTTCCTTCCGTAACAACCCATGTGCTTCCTCAAATAGAAACAGACTTGGTTTCCTGGTCCGCCTATGACGGGGTGTCTCCGGATGGGATAAAAATGTATAAAGGAATTGATTTTTTAAGAAAGAATCTCCGTCCCACTCCTGAAATGCAAGGTCAAAAAATGGTAATGATCGGCGAAATCGGCTATCCGGAAAATATACATAATCGGACTAAAGAGGAAGTGACCGATCGTTGGGATACTTTTATTGCCGTTTATCTGGCTCAACAAATTCCTTATATCTTTTGTTGGGAATTGTATTGTAATGAATTGAAAAAAGACGAATTCGATAAAAGTCCTTATCCCATCCGGAAAGCGGAGGAATTGAGAGGGTTTTGGTTGATTCGTCCGGATGGAACTCCCGGGTGGGCACAAGAGTTTTTTCATTCTTTGTTGAAACCTCAGCACTAAGCTAAGGCTTTTGCTTATCAAGAAATTATCAAATGGCTTAGGTTTTCTCGGCTAGTATCTGTCGAGATAACCGGGAACCGGAAATAGTTTTTTATTCCCGGTTCCTAACCTCGGGGTTCGCAGTTTCCAAGGCCGTTCATCGGAAAACCAAGTCCGGATCTTGGAATAATAAGATATTAATATTTTATTGAATATAAATCCTAATGGATTTTTAGAATGTTGTTAACCGGTAAAAAAACACTTTATTCATATGAAACGAATAATTTATTCAACTTTATTCCTGTTATTAACGATAAACATCATGTCTTCCAATAAGTATGATATCGTGGTGTACGGTTCTACAAGTGCCGGAATTACTGCCGCCGTTCAAGCGGCCCGAATGAAAAAAAACGTACTGTTAATTTCTCAAACCTCTCACTTGGGAGGAGTCACAAGCTCCGGATTGGGAGCTACCGATATTAATCAACGGGAACCGATAGGCGGAATTTCTCGTGAATTTTATCAACGGGTTTACCACTATTATACCAATCCGAAAGCTTGGTTTAATGGCAAAGGTTGGGAATATTATGCAGATCAATTGGGTAAATATTTTTGGAGAGGAAAAGAGGATAGCCTGAAAATGCAATGGATGTTTGAACCTCATGTGGCTCGGCGTATCTATGACGAAATGTTAATGGAAGCCGGTGTGAAAGTAGTATTCCATGAACGGTTGGATTTGGGTCAAGGAGTTATTTCGATAAACAAAAAGATTCATAAAATAAAAATGGAAAATGGGCGCGAATATGAAGCGGGCGTTTTTATCGATGCTACGTATGAAGGGGATTTGATGGCGAAAGCCGGAGTAAGTTATACAGTCGGTAGGGAAGCAAACAGTCAATACGGTGAAACCATGAACGGTATCCTTCCCGGTAATTATGCACATAAAAGTAAAGGTAAAATCGATCCGTACATTCGGGAAGGAGAACCGTCTTCGGGATTACTTCCTTTTGTCGAGCCGCGTGTCCCGGGAAAAAAAGGAGAAGCGGACCGGCGGGTACAAGCTTATTGTTATCGGTTTACCTTATCTCGGGACCCGGCCAATCGGCGGCCTATCGAAAAACCGACCGGTTATGATTCGTTGTGGTTTGAACATATTTATCGATGGATCCGGGCGACTCCGGATATTACGCTGAATAACATATTGACATTAACTCCGTTGCCTAACGATAAAACGGATACTAATCATGCCGATTTTGTAGGGGCTAATTATGAGTGGCCTGAAGGGAACTATTCGGTTCGGGATTCATTAGCCGATATGCACCGCGATTATGTGTTGGGATTGTTGTGGTTCTTGGCTCATGATTCCCGTCTCCCCGAGAAAATCAGAAACGATATGCAACAATGGGGGCTGGCTAAAGATGAATTCCCGGACAACCAAAACTTTCCATACCAAATATATATAAGGGAAGCCCGTCGGATGGTGAGCGACTATGTAATGACGGAAGAGAATGTGTTGGGAAAAGAAATTGCTCCCGAATCGATAGGATTAGCTACTTATTGGTTTGATTCGCATGTGGTAAGCCGTTATGTTGATGAGGAAGGCGCTTTGCGGGATGAAGGAACTTTTTGGAGTGTGGAAAATATTTATCCGGTCAGTTATCAATCCATTCGTCCCAACATTTCCGAATGCGTTAATTTATTGGTGCCTGTATGCATTTCTTCTTCTCATGCGGCTTACGGTTCCATTCGGATGGAGCCCGTTTATATGGTGTTGGGACAGTCTGCCGCCATTGCCGCCGTTTTAGCTATAGATAGTAAGTTGCCTGTTCAACAAATAGCCTACGACAAACTTAAAAAGGAACTGATTCGACACAACCAAATCGTTGATTGGAACGTTAAGGAAAAATAAGTATTCAAAATAGTATAATCATATAGCAAAAAATAGAAAGGCAGATTCCCGGCTAAACTATACATTTGTATAAGATTGACAGCACTAATTACTTGTTTCCTATTGCTGTAAGAAGAGTTTCGGATAAGTTGGAAAAGCAATTCGTTTCTGTTGAATATTTCAAAATTTAAGAGCCGTGAGAAAATATTTGTTACATATAATGATATGTATTTGTATGTCGAATTCATTTTCGGAAAATACACATGCTGCCCTCGGACCGGATCGGCAATCTTCCGACAAAACGGGGAATGTGACAAAAGAAGCCGGGTTCGAAGTCGATTTAAATTATGGCGGTTTATTGGCGGAAGTATTGCAGAGTAATATGGTTATACAACAAGGAAAACCCTTTACTTTATGGGGAAATGCTTCTCCGGGAGAAAAGATTGAAATAAGTGCCGACTGGCTGGAAAAGCGAATCACTGCCGAGGCAAACGAAAAAAGGATATGGAAAATAGTAATTGATGTCCCTTTTATTAATCCGGGTGATTTTACTCCTCACTCCATAACGATTTTCTCCGGGAAACGGGAAGTCCGCTTGGATAATCTGTTGATCGGAGAGGTCTGGTTCATGAGCGGACAATCGAATATGGCCATGAGTATGAAACCTTTTTTACCATGGCATAAAGGAGTGGTTGATTATGATTCGGAAATAGCAGAGGCTCATTATCCGTTTATTCGATTATATAAACAAGCTAAAAATTCATCGCTTGTTCCTCAATCTGTTTCCTCAGGAAAGTGGCAAGAGTGTTCCCCGGAAACCGTGGCTGATTTCAGTGCAGTGTCTTATTATTTTGCTAAAAAGTTGTTCGAGCAAATAAATATACCGATTGGGATAGTTCTTTCCGCATTGGGAGGAATGTCTTGCCAGTCTTTTACACCGGCAGAGACCTTGCAACAAGATGAAACATTAAAACATCATTTTTGGGATACGTGGATCTCTAATCCCGAATTGGAAGAGACAAAGAGACCTTCTCATCTTTATAATGGTATGATTCATCCTTTTATTCATTTATCGATCCGAGGATTCGGCTGGTATCAGGGAGAAAGTAATGCCGGGCATCGGGAATTATATACTCTTTTATGTTCGGAAATGATAAAGGCTTGGAGACTGAAATTTAACCAAGGAGAATTACCTTTTTATTTGGTCCAAATGACCCCTTATTCTTGGAAAGGAAAAGATTTTTATAATGACGGATATGCTTATTTTAGAGAGGCTCAGGAAAAAATAATAGAAATAACTCCCAAAACGGATATTGTTTCGACCATGGATGTGGGTGAAGCCGATGCAATCCACCCTTCCGATAAGAAACCGGTAGGAGAACGGTTGGCTGCATTGGCATTATATCATGATTATAAAGTCCGGAATGTTCCCAAAGGGCCGGTATATTCCCGGATGGAAATTATGGGACCGGCAGTAAGAATATTTTTTTCGGAAGAGACGGTGGGAAGCGGATTGACTACGAAAGACGGGAAGAACCCCGATCATTTTTATGTAGCCGGATCGGACAGTATATTTTATTTGGCCAATGCCGTCATTAAAAATAACACCATTGAACTTAAATGTGAGCAAGTGAAGGAACCGGTAGCGGTTAGATATGCATTTCTTACTTATCCTTTAACCAATTTGCAAAATAAAGAAGGATTTGCTGCTTATCCGTTTCGCACGGATAGCCGGGCAAATGTTAAATATAATAATATACCAAAATGATGAAAATTAACCAATCAGAAGAGAAAACATTGAAAGATCAAGGATCTTTTCAATATGAACAAGAAAGACCCATATCTGAGGTATTGGGCGTTACACACGTAAGCGGAAAATACTTCTTTACAGACCAACCTTTTATGAAAGAGGGGGCAGAAGTAATACAAGCGCTTGGACATAAAACCATTAAAGTATGGTTTACTAAAAATATGGGAACGAGTTATCCGTATAATTCGCAGTGGCCCAAAGGGCTCAAATCGTTGACCGATCTGGCGCAAGTACCTTATATGAAGGAATTGTTTGAGATGCCTTTTACTGCTTATATACTGGAAGCAACGGAATATGCCGAAACACAGTGGAAGGATGGCGTAACTCCGGAAGAAGCTCAAAAAGTATCGGATGAATTTTATGAAGTCACCAAGTATTTTTTGGAAACTTATAAAAATACGGGAAAGACTTTCATTCTCCAAAATTGGGAAGGTGATAATGCATTGTCTGTGGATAAGCTGCCTCCCGAACAAATTCCTACAGCTATTCAGGGGATGATCGATTGGCTTAATGCCCGTCAGGATGGAGTAACCCGTGCACGGGAAGAAGTAAAACCGGAAGGAGTGGTTGTGGCCAATTGTGTAGAAATGAATATTGTGTTGCCGGAAGAACCTGCCGAGCATCAAGTCGTTGATGAAGTAGTTCCTTATACGCATGCAGATTTGTATTCTCTTTCAAGCTGGGGGACTCGCATGCCGGGAGATGAACCCAAGTTGATTGCCAAGTTGGATTATATTGCAGAGAAAGCTCCTGCGAGTGAAATGTATGGAGAGAAAAATGTAATGTTGGGTGAATTCGGGCAATATGAAAGAAGTTGTTTGGACGGAGATCCGGACTTTTCGGACGAAGGTTCGGGAGCTCGGCAACTTACTTCTATCAAGAATCAATTGCAATATGCATTGGAATGGGGTGTCGTATATGCTCTTTATTGGGAAGTTTATTGTAACGGAGTAATTAAAGGAGCAGTTCCGAAACCGGATGGAACTTATGAGAATAAAGATTTGAAAGGAGTATGGTTAATTCGTGCCGACGGAACAAAGACCCCCACTTATCATTATTTTGAGGAATTATTACAAGCCGGCAGAAACGTAAAAACCCAAGTGCCGAATGTAAATTATTTTAAATAAACGGTTTTACTCTTTAGGATGAAGCATATAAAAAGTAAAATGCAAACCGAAAACGGGAGATAATTATTAAAAATACCCGTCATCCTTACGGGTGACGGGTGAATAAAAACAGTGGTCAAATCTCAGTATGCTCATCTTTTTTAGAGAAAACTTCGGTTCTGCTCCCGGTTTCGATTTGCATTAAATATTATTATTATGAAACGAAAAGTCATTTTGATGATGTTGTTTATTATAAACACGTCTTTATTGCTAACAGGTCAAAAAACATATCATTTTGGAGAGCGATATCCGCAACAACCTTCGGAATTGCCTAAATCAAAGACTGCTTTTCAACAAGCTGTCCGGGTTCCCAAATACATGGAAGAGGTGAGCTTGAAGCCGATAAACGATACGGATTTTTTGTTGGAAAAGGGATGGGAATTGGCGGAATCGGAAAAAGTAACCGCGTCTGTGCAATCTATCTTCGATCCGGCATATAATACCGGCGAATGGTATAACGCAGTGGTGCCCGGTACGGTTCTGACTACCTTGGTAAAGCAAGGTATTTATCCGGATCCTTATTGGGGGTTGAATAATCTCTCCATACCGGATAATTTGTGCCGAAAGGATTGGTGGTACCGACTTGCCTTTGACTTGCCGCAAGAACATGCGGACAAAAGGGTTTTCTTACGCTTGAACGGAATAAATTACAAAGCGGAAATTTGGTTCAATTATCGGTTGCTCGGGAGAATGGAAGGTGCTTTTTCAAGAGGTGAATTTGATGTTACGGAAGCGCTCCGAAAAGATAAGAAGAATGTGGTGGCCGTTCGTATTCTGCCTCCCCATAATCCCGGAATTCCTCAGGAGCAAAATGGGGAAAGTCACGGAGGAAACGGCGGAGTACTTTGTTTGGACGGACCTACTTTCATCAGTTCCGAAGGATGGGACTGGATGCCGGGAATACGGGACCGGAATATCGGAATTTGGCAGGATGTAATCCTTTCTTTCCGCAGGGATGTAACCTTGTCGGATCCCCAACTAATTACGGATTTGCCTTTGCCCGATACTTCTTCGGCGAAAATAACAGTGAAGTTCGACCTTACCAACAGCAGCGATGAGCCTCGGGAAGCGAGTGTGAAAATACAACTGGAACAGATCACCGTTAATAAAATAATAAAATTGAATGCCCGCGAAACTAAAAAGGTAATGTTGGATCCGGAAGAATATCCCCAATTAAATCTTCCACGTCCGCGGCTGTGGTGGCCCAACGGGTATGGAAATCCGGAACTGTATCGGATGAATATGACTGTATTGGTAAATGATCGGTTGTCGGATGAGAAAACAGTTCGGTTCGGAATCCGGGAATTGGAATATGAATTGAGTCTTAATAATAAGAAAAATGAAATTCAACGGTTTAATTTTAATCCGTTAAGAGCCTATCATATGGGATTGCCGGTAATTGATAACCTGAATAAAGTAGAAGCGGAATCGGGTATTTTTGTTCCTTCTTTGTCCGAAAATGCAACGGAGGAAGGGCTGGATATCATGGAAGAAACAAAGTCGGCTCCTTATCTTGTTGTAAAAGTGAATGGTCGGCGAATTTACTGTAAAGGAGGAAATTGGGGCATGGACGATGCTCTGAAAAGAGTGTCTCGGGAAAGGATGGAGCCTTATATTCGTTTGCATAAAGAACAAGGTTTTACAATGATCCGTAATTGGACGGCGGAAAGTACAGAGGAGGTTTTTTATGAGTTATGTGATGAATACGGGATGTTGGTTTTTAATGATTTTGGTCTTTCTACGGAAAACTTTAATTTATTGCCTTCCGATTATGATTTGTTTTTAAGGAATGTCAATGAGATTGTGGTCCGTTTTCGTAATCACCCTTCCATTGCGTTGTGGTGTCCGCAGAATGAGGGATTTCCTCCGGCTTATTTAGAAAAAGGGATTTCTTCCATTATTGCGGCAAATGACGGTACCCGCCATTACATCGGTAATTCCCGCACTTTAAATAGCATCAAAAGCGGTCCGTGGCAATATACTCTTCCCGTAAATTATTATAAAATGGCAAAAGGTTTTGCCAGTGAGGTAGGAACTCCTTCTGTTCCTACAGCCGAATCGATGCGAAAAATGATGGCTGAAGAAGATCTGTGGCCTATCGGAGGTGTATGGTATTATCACGATTGGTTAAAAGGAAAGTGGGGAACTGAATCGTTAATCCAAAGTTATGAGGACGGAATTAATAATCAATTCGGCAGTTCAGCTGATGCGGATGAATTTTGTAAAAAGGCACAATTAATTAATTATGAGAGCTACCGGACCATATTCGAAGGATGGAACAGCCGGTTGTTTAATTCGACTACGGGTGTATTGTTGTGGATGAGTCATCCGGCTTGGCCCAGCCTCGTTTGGCAGACTTACAGTTGGGATTACGAAACACCGGGTGCTTATTTTGGTGCTAAGAAAGCGTGTGAACCTGTTCATATTCAATATAACATGTTAACCAATGAAATAGAAGTCATCAATACTTCTCTCATTAATTATAAGGGTCTTACGGCTATAGCCGGAATATATGATTTACAAGGAAAGAAATACAGGGAGGTAAAAGAAAAAACATCTTCATCATCTAATGAAGCAATCCGTGTCATGTCGTTGCCTGTCAATAATCTTCAACTTCCCACATGCTATTTTATCCGGTTGGAGTTAAAGGATTCAAAAGGGAAAATGATCTCGCAAAATTTTTATTGGATGTCTTCATCTGCAGAGAAGCGTGATTTCAAATCCTTGAATGAATTACCGATTACTTCCGTGGAAGGAAAAGTAAAGGCATCTTATAAAGACGGTTCGTATCGCGGATCGGTTGTTCTTGCCAATAATAGTAATAAAACAGCATTTGCCTTGAAGTTGAATGTCCGGAATGCAAGTACCGGGGAAGCGATTTTGCCGGCCTATTTTGAAGCGGGCTATTTTACCTTGTTTCCCGGAGAGACCGAAACGGTAAAGTTTGACTTTCCTTTGGCTTCCTCTGAGGAGAAATGGAAGATCAGCGTGGAAGGATATAATGTAAGGTTACAAGAGATATCCTTTTTACCTTAAAGATAAAGAGACTGTTTCTAATATTAAAACACACAATTATTTAAACTAAAAAGGGCTAACGTCATGAGAACACAAGGGA
>DAIQOU010000384.1:0-4915 GCA_036787725.1 Bacteroidales bacterium | reverse complement strand
AACGATTACGGATTCTTCAATGCAATTAAGAGTTAATCTCTTCTAATCGAACTATTGTAGAATTGAAACACAGAGAACAATTGAGAATCTTTCTAAAAGATCCTAACTTCTAATCGAACTATTGTAGAATTGAAATAATCAAAAAGCTTTATCTCTATCTGATTCGAATAGTTCTTCTAATCGAACTATTGTAGAATTGAAATCTACTATTATGTAATTATGTTCCTCATAACGGATCTTCTTCTAATCGAACTATTGTAGAATTGAAACTCCGTATCACGGAATTTACCCGGATGTAAAAATCATGCTTCTAATCGAACTATTGTAGAATTGAAACACATTCAAAATAAAAATAAAAATGAAATGAAAATCACTTCTAATCGAACTATTGTAGAATTGAAACAATACTCTTTTAATGCTTCCGTAACAACTTCACTTACTTCTAACTGAACCAATGTAAGATAAAGAGCCAATTTTATTTTCTTACAAATAAATGGGGAGAAATTATATTTTTTGTTAATTATTTTTTATTTTTGATTGTCAGAAACATACTTAATGCTACTATACAACATGCGAACGTTTTTTTTGCTCGGCTTCTTTTTTTCCTTTTTTACTCCTGTTTTACGGGCTCAAAACTATCCGATTCATTTTTCACAAATCAGTATGCAGGACGGACTGTCTCAAAACACGGTACGAGCTATTTTGGAAGATGGTAAAGGATTCATTTGGGCCGGAACGTTGGACGGTTTGAATCGGTATGACGGATACCGTATTATCACATATAAACCTCAAATCGGAAATCCCAAGTCGCTGACCGACCATCGAATAAAGGATGTATATCGGGACAGAAACAATTATTTATGGATTAAAACTTATAAAAATGAGTTTTGTTGTTATGATCCCATCTCCGATTCTTTTGTAGACTATAAACCGGGGTTACAGGAAGAAGCGAGTGATTATTCCAACTATTACGAGTCTTCGACCGGAGATATTTGGCTCTGGGGAAGTACAGGAAGATATATGAGAATAAGAAATAAAAACCGAAAATTTGAAGCAATCGGATTTTCAACACCGCAATCATCATCCAAAAATCGCCTTAAATTTTTGTTTGAAGACTCGGATGCTTCCATTTGGATAGGTTCGGAATCCGGATTATATAAAATTACAGATGACCAACCGGAAGAAGTTTATCGGAAAAAGAATTCTTTTTCGTTTGTAAATGCTATTGAAACAAATAATAAAATTTATTTCATCGCAGAAGAATCCGCCATTATTGCTTATGATATGAAACGGAACACATTTGAAACAATAAGTCAACCACAAGGAAAAAGATTTTTAAACGCTGCTTTATTAAGTACTACCGAACTGTTGATTACCACCCCGCAAGGGATAATTTCATTCAACGTACACAACAGACAATTCTCTACACCGGTTTGGGGAAACGACCAAGACCTGACAGGCAATATCGAACTGCTTCTCGATAAAAATAAAGGCATCTGGATATATAATCATTCCGGGATTGTTTGGTATTATAATCCCGGTAACGGAAAAACAAAGAAAATGGAATTAATTCCTCCACATATAGCCTCCATTATTGATTTGGAACGTTACAACGTATTTATTGACTCCCAAAATCTAATCTGGATCACGACTTACGGTAACGGTCTGTTTTGTTATAATCCGGAAACAGATATCCTATCCAATTATATTTATCAATCCAATAAAAACAGTCCGGCCTCCGATTATTTATTATCCATTACAGAAGATCGTTTCGGGAATATTTGGGTCGGAAGTGAATATGCAGGTATTATAAAAGTAATTAAAACGAATAACAATATTCAGATTATTCGTCCCGAAAAAGAAACTTCCATCGGAAAAAACAACAATGTAAGAACTATTTATGAAGATTCTTACGATAATATTTGGATTGGGACCAAAAACGGGCATTTATACATGTACGATAACAATTTAACAACGGGGAAGTGTATTCGGGAGAACTTAAATCCTTACACATTGATTGAAGATAAGAAAAATCGCATGTGGTTAGGAACCAAAGGAAACGGGTTATATGTGTTGGATGGAAAAACAGGAAAAGAATTGGCTCATTATGTTGAGGATAAAGAAAATCCGAAAGGGTTGAGTGATAATACCATATTCACCATTTTACAAGATGATAAAGATCGGATATGGATCGGGTCGTTCCGGGGAGGACTTCATTTAGTAGAAGAATCGCCGGAGGGAAAGTTAACTTTCAATCGTTTCTTTTATGACGAAGGCAATCGAAGCTATATTCGTTGCCTGTATCAGGACAGCCGGGGAATGATTTGGATGGGAAGCAGCGACGGAGTTAT
The DNA here is from genome assembly GCA_036787725.1 of Bacteroidales bacterium. Classification (GTDB taxonomy): domain Bacteria; phylum Bacteroidota; class Bacteroidia; order Bacteroidales; family Azobacteroidaceae; genus DAIQOU01. The sequence continues at coordinate 2,564 of DAIQOU010000384.1, read as the reverse complement.
TCGTTTTAATCCGGAGGAATTAATAAAAGACCCGAAAGCATTCATATCTTATCGTTTGGATCTTCATGAAAAAAACACCATTAACAGCAATGACATTAAAGCTATTTACGAAGATAATGATAAACAAATCTGGATCGGAACAGCCGGCGGAGGACTTAATAAATATATGGTGGAAAACAATGAAGAATATTTCATTGCTTATACCACCGACAACGGATTATCGGGGGACATAGTATCCGGTATTATGGAAGATAAAAACGGAAATTTGTGGATAAGCAGTGAAAACGGAATTTCCAAATTCAATAAAAAAGAAGTGTCTTTTTTAAATTATCATTTTTCGGAAAAAACCTACGGCAACCATTTCAATGAAAATGCAAACGAATACTGTCGTAACGGAAATATGCTTTGGGGAAGCTTGGACGGATTATTGATATTTAATCCGGAATCGTTGGTGCCGGAAAAGGAGACACCGCCTGTCACACTGACCGGTTTTTTCATTTATGACCAAAAAGTAGAACCGGGAGAAGACTCTCCTTTACAGCAATCGGTGTCTTATTCCGATAAAATCAAACTAACACACCGGCAAAATACATTTACCATTGAATTTTCGGGCTTATTCTTAAAGGACCCTCAAAAGAACAAATATACTTATATGCTAAAAAACTATGATAAACAATGGAGTCCGCTTAGTCGGATAAACACCGCCACTTATAAAAACCTGCCTCCGGGCAACTATGTATTTATGGTTCAAGGAACCAATAGTGACGGTATTCAAAACAACCAATTATCCGAAATAGAAATTGTTATTGCTCCTCCTTTCACAAAAACTGTTTATGCTTACATCCTTTATGCCATTCTTGTTTTGGCAGCTCTCTATTTCGCTCTTAAATTAACACTCAAATTTAACAAATTGAATAATGACATTGAAGTTGAAAAGCAATTAACCAACTATAAACTTCGTTTTTTCACCAATATCTCTCACGAATTTCGTACTCCTTTAACATTAATCCGGGGAGCAGTCGAAAATCTGAATGACCAATCAAATGTACCGGAACGTGTGCTGCGTCAAATTCATGTAATGAGCAGGAATACTACTATCCTGATTCGTCTCATCGACCAATTACTTGAATTTCGAAAAATACAAAATAATGTATTGACACTCAATTTGGAGGAAACGGACATCGTTGATTTTACCAGAGAAATTTATTCCGGGTTCAAAGAAACAGCTTCATCCAAACAAATGAATTACACCTTTGTATGCAGTGAGAGTTCATTTAAAATGCATATAGACCGAAGGAAAGTAGACAAAATTGTTTACAATCTTCTCTCTAACGCTTTCAAATTTACTCCCAAAGAAGGATCAATTGAATTGACTGTTGAATTTAATCGTGAAAATCAGCTTTGTATACTCTCTGTTAAAGATAATGGGATTGGAATCAGCAAAGAAAAACAGCACTTGTTATTCAGCCGCTTTATGCAAATCAATTTTTCTGCCGGAGGAACCGGTATCGGCCTTTCATTAGTAAAAGAATTCGTAGAAGTGCATAAAGGAAAAATAAAATATGAAGATAATAATGAACAAGGTTCCGTTTTTCGCATCGAATTATCCACCGATCCGAATACTTATAAAGGAGAAAATTTCATAACGCACAACATTCCGGATATTATTGAAGAAAAAACGGATAAAATTACAATGCCTTCCGATACGCCGGCACTCCTGACCATGCCTGAAATCGATGACGCCACTCTTTCTAATTATAAGTTGTTGATTATCGATGATAACGATGACATACGAAATTTCTTAGTAGATAAATTCAGCGGTTACTTAACAACCGATGTAGCGGAAAACGGAGAGGAAGGATTAAAAAAGGCTATTGAAAACAATCCGGATCTTATTATTTGTGATGTAATGATGCCGGAACCGGATGGATTTGAAGTAACACGTCAATTAAAAAAAGAATTTCAGACTTGCCATATTCCTGTTATTTTATTAACTGCCCATTCTTCTCTCGAACATCAATTGGAAGGGATAGAAAGCGGAGCGGATGCTTATGTAATGAAGCCATTCAGCATCAAATACCTGATGACCCGGGTATTTAAGTTGATTGAACAACGTGAAAAATTGAAAAAAAGATTTTCAAGTGAACATGTCTTTGACGGAAACCTCATATCGGGAACAGATCAGGATAAAGATTTTTTCAACCTGATCAATCATATTTTGGAGGAACATATCTCGGATACACAATTCTCCGTTGATAAGTTTGCCGAATTATCCAAATTGAAAAGAACGATTTTCTACAAAAAAGTAAAAGGAATAACCGGATTATCTCCCAATGAACTCATTAAAATAAAGCGATTAAAAAAAGCCGGCGAATTATTATTAACAGGTGAATTTACTGTTTCGGAGGTCTCCTATAAAGTAGGTTTTGATGATCCGTTCTATTTCAGTAAATGTTTCAAAGCCCATTATAACTGTTCACCATCAAAATTCGGTCGAACCACTCCGGCCGCAAAAGAAGTAAACGTATAAATTTGTTCACATAAAGCAGAAAACAAAAAAATGG
>DAIQOU010000383.1:0-4919 GCA_036787725.1 Bacteroidales bacterium | reverse complement strand
AGTAAGCGAAGAATCCCGGTTATTTCCACCAATACACACTATACCGGTTCCTAAAGAAACCGAAGCGCCATAAGCGGCCGGAAAAGGTAATTTTCCCACTCGTTCCCATGAGGAATTATTGTCATTGATATCCAATAAAAAAATTTCGTCATAATACTGTTTTTCTCCCCCTTCAGCCGCCGATTTCTCCGGAAAATTACATCCTCCGGCTACCATAATTTTACTTCCAACATTTCCGATAAAAGGAGCAGATACTCCCCCGGAAATCGGATAATCCGGTAATTGCTCCCACTCACTTTTCGTTTTTTCCGAAGTGGTACAACTCATCCACAGTAAACATATCAATAATAAACAGCTTTGAATAACTTTCATCATAACTCGATATGTTTTACTATTATTTATTACCGGAAACCCATCCGAAACATTCCATTCGATTGTTTTTTTACTCTTTTACATACGGCAACACGATCTCGGCCCATTTTTCATATCCCGGTCCCATTAAATGAAGTCCGTCATTGGTATAATCGGGATTCATTTTACCGGTATCTTCCTCTATAAAAGAAGAATAAAGATCAATATAAACCACTCTTTCTTTTTCGGCAAGCTTTTTCAAACCACTGTTGATCAAAGACACCGAATCCCAACGTGATGTATGACCCGTAAATTTATTATAACAATCATTTACAGGTAAAATACTTTGGAGATATATTTTTGTTGTCGGAGAACCTTCTTTTATTTTACAAATAATCAATCCGATTCGTAAAATAATCGAATCAACCGGCACCCCTCGTGACAAATCATTGATTCCGATCAACAAAAACAACTTTGCAGGTGCACCCTCCAGGATGGGGTCCAACCGATCCAATAAACCGGAGGTAATATCGCCGCTGATTCCCCGATTCTTTACCCGCGGATCCGCAAGTAATTCATGCCATTCTCCTCCGTCCGTAATACTGTTTCCCAGAAAAACAATATCATCGGAAGTGATTGGCAACTCTTCAAACAGGGAAACCCGTTGATAGTAATAGGCTGAATAGGTATTTGTTTGAGCTGAACTCAACAGTGCAATCATCAAGAAAAAAGACACAAGAAATAATTTCATACCATTCGTTTTATTGATTAGAGTTTAAATGAAGAATATATCAAAATCCCATTTAACACCCCAGTGTACATATTGTATTTTCTATCCTTGCAGGGCGACTCCCTGTCAACTGCTTAATCTATATCCGACGAATAAATCAATCCGTCAACAGCCTCTTTTCCATCCGGGGTTACAAATACAAAAGTAAACATCCATTTTTGTAAACGGACTTCCGGAATAGAAAAAAGACCGATCGGTAATTTCAATAATACATCATTCCAACCCTTATGTAAGTAAACAAGAAGAGGAGGACGAGCTTCAAAATTCTCATTCCCCAAGGGGACTTCATTAGATGGTTCGGTATGAACAGCCGTCCATGCAGGCGGCTCAATTACGTTTCCGTTGATCCAAATACGACTTTCTTTATAGTCCCATTTTCCCGGAAGAGGAGGCAGGTCTTTTTCCGAACGGCTGTAATTTTGGGTACAAACCCACAATCCTACTTGTTGATCTTGCGGAGAATAGACTCGTGTACGAGCATATGCTGTATGATTCGGTAAAGGATACGAATAAAAAGAAGGAACAATGTTTCCCCATACATGTCTCAAATAAATACCCGCTCCAATCGCGGCATGTGAATTATAAATTTTACCATTATATTCATACTTCTCCGCCACTATCTGTTCCGGAGGGAATGACTTTGTCAACTCTCCTTCATTCGGAAAAGGATCCGTAATTCTCCACCGAACATTCGTTTGCTTAACATACGCAAAAGGAACATCTTCAAACGCATGTTTTTTATGCCACAGCAGCCGATCCTCAAAATCTACAAAAGCACGATAACCTTCACTTCCTTCCGGATCCAATAAAGAACCTTTTGTATAGAAATACTCTTTTCCCCCTCCTCTCCAAGTTCGTTCAGCCAATGTAAGCAGGGCCGGATAAAATCCATTCTCCAAAATCATATTCCGTTCCGGCCGAACCAACCGATCATGCCAGACTCCAATAACAGCTCCCGCATAGTCGGGACTACCCCGGTCTTGCCCGGCCACATTACTGTTAAACAACGCCACGATATCGGCAAAAGCATCGTAATGATTAACATAATGCAACCGGGAATCAATCACGGGAATTCCCGGCCGGGGTTCTCCGCGAGAACTCCACATTTGCATCATATCGATCTCTCCTATATTATAATTCCAACCCGGTGTCCATGCAATTACTTTTTTGCCTTTAGAACGAATATGCCTTACCATCTCGGGAACGAAGTCGGGATTCGTAAATTGCACTTCATCTGTACCCGCATGAATATACGGGACCCCGGAAAAAATCTCACAAATCTCATCTATCAACAGCTTCAGAATAATCATTCCTTCCCGGCTCTGCATGTCGTGCCGAAAAGTTCGAACAAAAGCTGCACTGTGCCCGGGCATATCAATTTCCGGAATGAGCAGTACCCGGTGTTGCTTGCAAAATTCAACCAATTCTCTCGCCTCCTCCACGGTATAGAATTTTCCCGGCATCCGGGTCATATTGATGCTGTCATTGAGCATGGGAAACAATTTACTCTCCAACCGCCAAGCTTGATTTTCTGTTAAATGCCAATGAAAAACATTGATTTTATATCGGGAAAGCCGAGCTATTTCATCTTTTAATTCCTCCATGGAAATATAACTTCGTCCCACATCCTGCATAAACCCCCGAATGCGAAACGCCGGCCAATCCGTGATCTCACACCCTTTTACTCGTAATTTCTTTCCTTGACGAAAAGTCAACTGTCTTAAGGTCTGAACAGCCCAATAAATACCGCGATCCGAAACGGCTTCTATCTTTATTTGTTTCGCTTCCACCGTCAGCCGGTATGCCTCCTCCCGGTTAACGGGAATATTTTCCAAATCGGATTTCAATTCTACGATTATCTTTTTTCCGGCATCGGTCACAATAGCCACTTTATTTTCTTCCAACCACCGGATCAGTATCTCTTTTTCACTTTCCGGGGTCACAAGAGAAACGTTATCCGATAAAAAATCGGTCGATTTCCATGTTACCTGTTGCGGAAAAGGCAGTAAAGCAGGATAACTCCTTGCAAACAAAGAAACTCCCATCAAGAAAAAAACAAGTAAAAAAAGATTTTTCATACTTTTTTCTCTAAAGTTGTATGGAATCTGCAGGAACTCTACCGGATTATATCTGTCAATTTCACGGCTTGAAACACCATATGAGCCGTACTTCCCTCATACAATATACCCACCGTTTCGCGATCAATCATGGTTAAACAGGAATAACCCCATCCGTCTCCCTCGTCCAGCATCACTTCGTAAGCCTGAGGAAAAGTCAGTCCTCCATCCAACGAAGCCTTAATGGTAATATGATTGCGTCCTTTCGTTGTATTCGGATTGGAAAATAACAATATATCCTTCTTTAAAACATTTTCGTCGGTACGAGTTCTTATCAGGCTTGCCATACAAACCGGTTCCTGCAACACCTTCCGGGAAGAAGGGTGCTCTGTCCATGTTTTTCCCAAGTCCCGGGTAACGGATACCGCCCGGCTTCCTCCCCGGTTATCCCGCATGTTTAACATCAACACTCCCGGTTCGATTTCCGCCACTTGAGCTTCCGTTGTATTGGAGCGGGCCGGTTGATCTAAGTTCCAAGTTTCCCCCCGATCTTTACTGTAAATAATGCAAGCATTGGGCACTTTATCTTTATCAATATACTGAGCGGCAAAAACCAAGGTTCCATCCTCCATCGTAATACCCATACCGGGACCTTGCAATAAGAAATACCAGGAAGGATCTTTCACCTGCTCCGTAATATTAATCGGTTCCGACCAGGTTTTCCCGTCATCTTCACTCTTTACCAGCATTAATTGAGCCGTAACGGTTCGGTCTGTTCCCCGGTCGGAATTAAACCAAGCCCGACCGTTTCCCATTCCCTGTGTCCGGGCTGCAATGATCCAAATTGTGCCGGTTTTTCGGTCTACCAAGATTGCCGGGTCCCCTACTCCGTTTTGAGCTTTGGGCATGCCGTCGGCCTCTCCGAAACTCATGGCAATTCGCATCGGCTCCCATGTTTGTCCTCCGTCCGTACTGCGGCTTACTCCAATATCGATATATTCCTGTAAATCTACACTGCTGTTGTACCTCACGTCATACACTCCCAATAAAGAACCTTGATTTGTAGTTATCAACCCCGGAATACGGTAAGCGGCTGAGCCGTCGTCTCCGGCATGACGAACACCGATCCCCATCCGATGAACAACGTTTTCCGGAGAATGCCTCTTCAACACTGCCGGTTTACCTCCCATCTCCACCTCTGACACCGTGATTGTTATTTTTGTCAACAGGGATGTTTCCGGCTGCATTTCCACCCCGGCCCAAAAATAATTGATTCCGGGAAACAGCTTCTTATCAACCGAAAAAACTACTTCATGCGATTCCGGTTTAATCTCCCCCAACTTAATCGAGTAAGACAAATCTGCTTCTTTGGTTTTCCCGGGTATATCTCGTGAAATATAATTTACAGGAGAAAAACGCAACTCTCCCGCTCGTTGAACGGCTTCCGTTCCGGAATAATACAACTTTACGGCACGAACATTCCGTAAATCTACCTCTTTTCCAAAACGAAGAACCACACGACTTAATACGTCATTCGTTTCTGCCCGGGCCCGAAAATAAAACAACACATTATCTTTACGATCAATCAATACGGGCAGTTGTGTTTCCTTCACATCCACCGTATCGGAAGCAAACAATCCGAAAGCAATAAATAAAAAAACAATGCAAAAACCACTTTTTCTCATACATCTGATTTATATAAACAAACTTCACAAAATATA
>DAIQOU010000382.1:0-4928 GCA_036787725.1 Bacteroidales bacterium | reverse complement strand
TGTCCGAACCGAACAGGAATACCGTATGTTCGTCTACCGGAAAAATCATTGTCACCGACCGGTCGATGACCGAACCGTTATAACGGAATATCTCTGTGGCAAACCATTGATCGGAATCTTCCACCTGTTCCGAGTTACAGGAAAATAAATTAAACATACCAAAACAACATAGAAAAATTATTAATTTCAATCCACTATTCATATTACTTACTGTTCAATATAAGGCTGCTTTCAGGATTTATTGATTTTATCAAGTCCTTCCATAATTTCTCGCAATATATCTTGCAGCTTTTTATTTACTACCTTTTTACCGGTATACCAAGCTTGTCTCAACGTTTCTATATCTGCCCATTCGGTAATATCCGGAGTAATCATTATTTTTATCAAATCGGAATAGGGAAGGTTTTCTATTCCTCCCTCTATGTAAGCATCCGGATGAGTTGCATACGCAAATGACTGAAATCGTGTATCATTTAATTCTATATCCGTAAAAAACAATACTCTTTTATTTTTATCCGACAACTGGTATTTCTCCTCAAAACTTTCATCATACATACCTTGCCAATCCAGATCCACCACTCCCGATTCCATATACTGTTGCAATAAATCCAATGTTTTTGTGATCCATACTTGTCCTTCTTTACTCAAATAAGGAAACAACAATTTACCGAATGCCAAACAATATTTATACCCGTAGCTTTTGGTAATGTTAGGCATTACATCCCTGTCATTCTTAACATATTGTTTTGCATTTTGCTGTCGTTCTTTCAATTCTTTATCTAATCCCAACCAAAGTTGCTTCGGATTTAACGTAACATCCTCCCACCATTTTTTAATTTTTTCCCAATAACTTTTCCCGGCATCAGGCTGTTCTTCTTTATTTTTTTCTTTTTTTAGAAGAATCTCGGGATCTTCCAATAAGCCGTAATAATACACCGGCGGCTCGTGAGCACAATCGGCATGTCTTTCCATAAAATTATCGAACCTCCATACATAATAGTTCTCATCTCCTCGTTCGGGAGAGGGAGGAGGTATTCTGTCACAAATATAATCAACTTTATCCCGGTGTTTTTGCCAGTAATTAAAAGCAGCATTTACTTCATATTCCTGATTTCCCATAACCATGCATTTTTATCCTCTACTGATACGTGCATCAACAGCTCCTTGCATCAACGCTTTAGCTGCACTCTTAATAACCACATCCGATTCCGTAGAAAACATCCGGATATCGCCCGAAGAATAAGTCGTTTTCTTACCTACATTGGTCGTCTTATTCTTATCTATCTTTTCGTTTTTATTGACCGCCGATATTTCTATTGTTTCGGCAACTGTCACTTGTTTGTTATTACCAACCTCCGTCTGCTGGTTATTCCCTACGGAGGTCGACATATTTTCCCGAACATTGATATTCAAATTACGGGCATTGAGGGTCATGGTTTCGGCAGCATTGATGGTAACATGTCGGTTGGCATTGATGGTAATATCATTATTGGCGGAATCAATGAAAATATAATTATCTTTGGGATCGATGATGGTAATGCTTAACGTGGCATCGGCATCGTCCAGTTGGATCAGGTGACCGCTGCGGGTACGGATGGTTTTCAAGTTATTCTTTACCTTTCCACCCAGTTTTACGGCATTGCTTCCGTGAAACATGCTGCCGATCACCACCGGTTGCGAAAATTGTTGTCCGTCGAGAAAACTGACCAATACGGAATCGGATACCTCGGGAATAAAAGAGATGCCCCTATTGAAAGGACCCAATCCCGAACCGTTTCCGCCGGCATTGGGAGTCATCACCGGTATCCAGGTGGCGCAAGGACGTTCGTCGAAAGGGAAAGTCACTTTTATGCGACCCAAGCCCAAGGGATCGTTATTCGAATATACTTCACATTCAATCGGATACGGAACGGGCAACGGTATTTCCGGCATCGGCAGGTATTCCAAGTCGGCGGGCAATCCTTCAAAAAAACAGGTATAGTGACCGGCTTCGTCCAACCGGTGAACGCATCGGTACACCCGGTACAATCCGACGTCTGCTCCTCCCATATTTTTGGGCATATCCATCTTGACCAAACGGCCGATCCGTACATCACAGGTTTTACATTCTCCTTTCACATAAAACATTTCCGCTCCGACCGCTACTTTCCGGCTCTTGGCGGCATCGATCAGTCCGCCCATATCCGCCACATACGCCGGAATGGGAGTATTGGGTTTACGGTCCATGGTCAATCGATCCGACCGTTTACTGATCTGTTGCAAGGTATTGCCGGCACCTTCGATACTGCCGGGCGAATCTTGCCGGAGCATCGTATGCGTCTCCCGCTTGTAAGCATAAGCCGAAAATTTATTGGGGAGAAGCCGCGAGCAAATCTCAAACGAACGCAATTCCAAGTCATAGATCAACGGGACAACCGGCCATTCGGGATAAGGTCCGACTACCAGGTCCAATCCGGAAAAATAAAACCGCTCGTTGTATTTTTTACATAATCGGGAAAGAAACAGCCAATCCGACTCATCGTGCTGAATTTCAAAATCGATATCGTGTTTCCAAGCCGGTTTGATATCGGTCGACAAATTCAACGTTCCTTGGGTAATCTCCTGTAATATAGCTGTCAAATTGGTATTGGAAAACGATTGCATCATCCGGCCCCGCTCCAACTCGATGGTCGTACTCTTTCCGACCAGCAAGAGACCTCCGTGCATCCCGTTGCTCGCCACCATGCGCACATTCGTAACCAACCCCGAAAAAACATAGGCTTTGCCTCGTTCGTCTCCATGTTGGAGGTTGATAATTACTTTCGAATGAATCAGTTTCAGTTTTTTATCCGGGGTATTAAAAAATTGCGGATCAACCGTTTTATGGTCCAACAACAACTCAAAATCATGATGGGCTCCCATTTCCTGAGAGATTTCCAAACTTACATAATCGACTTTCTCGCCATCGACAGATACGATGGCTTTTACTTCCGGTTTTCTGGATGTTGCCATAATGGAATATTTTACTGGTATTTTTAATGTTGATGTGCTGTATCTTCTACAATTATTCTGAAATTATAGATATCGGGAGAACGTTTCTCCAATTCAATCTTCAATTCTCCCCGAGTAGCGGGGTCCCGCAGGAAATCCCGGTATTCGGGATGAGGAACCAGCTGCACGTCGAGTACCCGGATCAATCCCTCCTTCTCGTTGGGGCTGCAAGCAATTCCCCGCTTTACTTTTACCGAAAGAATGCGATCTCCCAACCTCATATAACAATAATTTTCAATATCTTTTATGGAATACAATTGATCGCGGGTCGTCATCGCATACCGGTAGGCCGTAAGCATTTCGCTATTTTTCGGAATCGATTTCCCCCCTTTGGACGTTTTCAGCAAACGGCAGGAATCTTTCTCCAAAAACAAAGAATGGAGCGGGGCAAAAGGAGTTCCGTAGCCGAAACCGTTGCCGAGTTCACAATGGGTTGTCCAATAGGAAGCATAAATATAATCCGTTTCTTCTTCCGAATCGATCAACAAATAAACCGGCATTTCAGGCAACCGGGAATTATTCGAATCGATCAGTTCCTTGATAAATACGGTGGTTTGTTCCATATCGGAAATCAAATTTCGGATATTATCCATCTTCAGTGCGGAAAACGTTACCAGTTCGCTGCGATACAAATCGATCATTCGTTCTACGGTATCGGCTAAGTCCCGCGTCGAAAATCGTTCCAATCCGCCCTTTTTAATTGTATAAGTACCTTGGGGCCGATCCGTTCCCGCAAGAGTATAAGGAAGAAAATTGTAGCTGTTTCCGTCCGAATCTTCTACCCCGTGAACAGCCAGAAAATGTTCTCCCGTTTTCACCGGCAAGGTTAATATACCGGTCAGGCTGCGACTGCGATCCAGCGTATTTCGTTGGAGACTCTTATTGGAGACGGGAAAAACATTCAAGTATACCACCAGGTCGTCTATGTCGTCCGACTTAAAATAGGGAGGAAAAACCACTTTCAACCAAAGCAAATCCTCCGATTCTTGCACCCGTTCGGGGAAAAAGGATACCAATTCTTCCGGGAAAGGAGTTTTCTTCAAAGATGCCGTACGCAGGTTATCCCGGATATGCAAAAATTGTTTGCAATACAAATCCATCAACTCCTCGTCATGAAGATCAAGTGTATTGTAGTGTGAAAAAATGCTCTCCGAATCCTTTTTTTCCGGAAACTCTCCGGCACCCAATCCCACTCCCATCCGAATCGGTCGATCTTCTATGCTCCATCGGGTATGCCTCAACAGATCAAACAACTCATATTTTTCTTCCAACGTACGGAAATCAAAATAAAAATGAACGTCTTTTAAGGTTTCTACGTGTTTATCGAGCGACAACCCGATATACACGCATCGGTTCAGGCCCTCATTAAACGTCCGGGCTCGGGCAAACAAGTCTTTTTCTCCGGACGATCCGATTCGATACAGGTTACGTTCACACAACAAATATTGAATTTCGCCTTTGGTTAACAGGATATTATCGGTCACCGGAGCAAAATGAACGTTTTTCAATCCGTATTTCATAGCCCGATTCGTCATTCTATCCGTATAAAAAATGTCCCGGCGATTCAATACGGTAACCGGTTCCATAGGGACAGCCTGCATCACGGAATGAGCGGGACGGGCCGCTACCAAACTGTCCGGAGTCAAAGCGCTCGCAATCTGATGAAGTAAACGCTCCCGTATGTCTTCAATACTGTTTTCGTTTTCGTAAATAAGTTCGCAAAAAGCTTCGATCAGTAACTTTACGGAAGGATCCAGTTGGTCGCCACTCTTCAGTTCCCAAATGCGAATGGCATTCTTCATGGCCTGCTGTTTGATTTTAGATTTGGAAGGCATAAATGTTTATTTTAATTATCTGTCTGTTATTTATTTCAATTTAATCAATTAAATACTGGTACA
>DAIQOU010000034.1:9098-18297 GCA_036787725.1 Bacteroidales bacterium | reverse complement strand
CTCGATTTAGTCTCAACTAAAATCTATCTGTCTGCCTCTCGGCACTTCATTTATCCTCTTCATAAAAGTTTTCCGACTGCCACCCGGTCAAATCCATGTCAATATTGTATTCTGCCAAACTTCGGATCTTCCGTGCTGTTTGCAGACAAAACAAAACTACAAAGAGAAAATTAATCTTCCTTTGTTTTTTCCATCATTCACTTTAAGTCGGGTTACATGACTTTTCCCCCGGTTACATACTGTTTTTCAGAGGTTACATGCCTTCAGTTGTGCCATTCGATTCCTCTCCTTCTTCCCTGTATTTCTTTGCATATTCTTTCGGTGACATACCATAGAATTCACGAAATGAATTTGAGAAATGCGACAGATTATTAAAACCGAGGGCATAAGCTACTTCCGAGATGGTAAGTTTTTGCTTCGAAAGCAATTCCCCCGCTTGTTTCAATCGAATCGATTTAATAAAATCACGAGCAGATTGGTTGGTCAATTCCTTTAGCTTCCTATGCATATGTACACGGCTCATCCCTATCCGGTTTGCCAGAAACTCTACATTTAAGTCTGAATCGGCAATGTTTTCATTAATAATATTAATAATTTTTTCATGTAAAATCTCATCAGCAGAGCGGATAAATACCGGTTTAATAAAAACACTCTTATTTTCCGAATCGACGGCACGGTGTTCCAAACGTTCTCGATTTTCCAAAATATTGGCAATGCGTTTTTTCAGTAATCCGATATGGAAAGGTTTTGAAACATAGGCATCGGCACCCGTCTCAAACGCTTCGGCTTTATCTTCTTGAGTAGCTTTTGCAGTTAACAAAATAATCGGAATATAATTGACGTTGATATTTGACTTTACTTTTTTGGTTAAAGTAGCACCATCCATTTCGGGCATCATTACATCACTGATCACTAAATGAGGCTTCTCTCTCAGAATATAATCCAATGCTTCTTTTCCGTTGACGGCTTCCTCTATCCGATAAAGATCCGAAAGTTCCGATTTCAAGTATTGACGAATTTCTTCTTCATCATCAACGACCAGAATCCGGTATTTTGTTTTTGTTTTGGAAGGAGACTTTTTCTCTTCTTTTTCGGCTTGTCGAAAAGCTTCCCGTATGGGTTCATTTTCTTTTCCTTTATCGGGTTGTTCTACTCGGTTGCCCTTTTCTGCATCAGATAAATGGTCGCTTCCCAAAGGCATACGAATAACAAATTCACTTCCTTGGCGATCTCTGCGGTTACGAGCAAATAAAATTCCGTGTTGCAGTTCGACTAACGAACGAGCTAAATGCAATCCGATACCGGTACCGAAGTTTAGACTTAAATTATTGTTTATCTGATAGAAACGCTCAAAGATCTGCTCGATCTTATCTTCTTCGATTCCAATACCCGTATCCGCAACGATTATTTCAAAATAATCTCTTAAAGCATTTTGTACCTTCTCATCCCGTCCCGTATAAAGGGTAATCGATATTTCACCATCTTCGGGAGTAAACTTAAATGCATTGGAAAGGATATTTACCAGTACTTTATCAAAATTCCCCAGATCGAGCCAAACGTACAGTTTTTCATCCGGATGTATAAACTTAAAGTCAATATTTCGTTTGTTTGCCTGATATTCAAAAGTAAGCATCAGGTCATCAATAAACCCGACAATATCGGTTTCCCGAAGTACCACCGACATTAATCCTTTATCCAATTTACGTACATCCATCAACTGATTGATCAAGCGTAAAATACGTTGTGCATTCCTATACATGAGAAGATAAGCCTTTTGGGTTTTTGTATCGTTATTTTCCGAGATGAGCTTTTCCAGAGGACTGATAATTAAGCTCATGGGAGTCCTTATTTCGTGCGACACATTGATAAAAAACTGTAATTTGGCTTCACTGATCTGTTCGGCATGCTCTCGTTTCAACAATTCGTTCTTGTGTTTAATCCGATCCAGAATAAAACGGGTGACTCCCCATACAAACAATACAAATAAAATGAAATAAGCCAATCTTGCCCACCAAGTCAGATACCAAGGCGGCGAAATAATCAACGTAATTATTTTTTCTTCCGACGAGCTGTCATATATCGATGCTTTCACTCTGAGTTTATAAGTTCCGTGACTAATATTCGTAAAATTTATTCTGTTTCTACCCGGTTCGGTTGCCAACCATTGGGAATTGAATCCTTCCAACATATACCGGTATCGGATTCGTTCGGCAAAGCCAAAATCAAAAGTAGAAAACTCCAAAGCGAACATGTTGTCCTTATAACTTAAACGTACTGTATCCACATCGGAAATAAAGCCGGAAATGATAGGGTGTCGTCCGGATTTCCGGCCTGCCACCACAGGCTTGTCCAGCACATATAAACCGGTCAATTGCAAATTGAGAGGAGTACGTTGATTATTAATATCCTCGGGATAAAAAGCTGAAATACCGCTGATTCCTCCAAAAAACAGTTGTCCGTCTTTCGCTTTAAAAAAAGCTCCCATACTAAATTCATTTCCTTGCAATCCATCCGATGCATAATAATTAATAAATCGTTCTTCTTTTACGATTAACTTGGAAATACCCGAATGTGTACTGAGCCATATATTATGGTCTTCATCTTCCAATATCCCGCAAATAATACTGCTTGGAAGGCCCTCCGCTTCGGTATATATTTTTGATTTTTGATTTTTGACATCCACTAACGCAAGCCCTTCGGTTGTTCCTATCCATAAATTCTTCTTTGAATCCCCGGAAATACTGTATATTATCTTTCCCGGTAATATATGATCGTATTCTTCCAACTGATTTGTTTTGGGGTCCAATGAACAAACTCCTTTGTACGATCCGATCCACAATATACCGTCGGAATCAAAATAAAGACAATTTATCCAGTCATTTGTTATATAATGTTGGTCTTTGTAATGTTGTGCATAATGCAATTTATATTCTTTTGTTTTTATATCAAAAACATACACCCCTGCCCCGTTCGTCCCAAGCCACAGTCGGTTCTCCTCATCCATTGTCATACAAAAGATTTTATCGTGTGCCGTATTCCCGGCCGATTCGCCCAATCTGTTTTCGTAATAATGAAACCGGCCGGTTTTTCTCTCGTATTGTGCCAGTCCCTGAAGATAAGAACCGAACCAAATATTTCCGTCATTATCTTCAACCATTGAAATAACCGTGTTGGGAGCGGAATTATTGGCAGTACCCGAAAAAAAATGATAAGATTCTTTTTTATCCCTTATTCGATATACACCATCATTATCCGTTCCTACCCACAAAACATTTTCCTTATCGATTAGTAAAGACATGACGCTGTTGGATCCGATAATATTCCGGTTGTGCGACTTAAAGCCCCAATAATCAAATTTATTGGGAGTTTCGGGGGTTAAAAAAACACCTTTCTGAAAAAGACCCGTCCATATATTGCCGTTTTGATCCCTGCAAATAGCATGTACTTTCATTTTGGAGAAATCAAAGGGAGCCGATAACATGGGATAATCTTCCAAACATTCTTTCTCTCGATTATATATTTTTATACCTTGACCATCGGTACCCGCCAACAAGCAATTTTGTTCGTCAATCAACATGGACTTAACCGGAAGCATGGAAGCATTGGCATAAGGAATTAGTTCAAACAACTGTTTTTCTTCATTAAACTTATATAATCCTTTCGTCAGAGTTCCCACAAAAATATTACCTTCCGTATCTTCACAAATAGCTGAAATTTCATTACTCCCAATAAGATGAGGAGACTTAAAAACAGTCACCTCATCGGTTCTCGGATCATATCGGTTCAATCCTTGATTTTCCGATCCGATCCAAATAACGCCGGACTTATCTTGATAAATAGAGGTTAAATGTAAGCTGCTCAATCGAGGAGTTAAATCTTCGTCTGTCTTGATGACTTCATCTCCTTCTTTTATTCGGATAATACCTATTCCCGATGTGGCCATCCAAATCTCTCCTTCAACACTTTCAATCATAGAAGTTACGTGCGGTAAAGCGCGAAGCCCTTCGTAATAGACCGGTATTTCCGTGAAATTGTCTGTAGCCCGATTATATAAATGCAACGCATTAATACACCCTACCCAAAAGCGACCTTTGCTATCCTCAAACAAACTGCGAACATAATTATTTTTTATGGAAGCAGAATCGTTGGAAATATTTTTATAGGTAGTGAAGTGTACTCCATCAAATTTGTTCAAGCCATCTTCCGTTGCAATCCAAATGTAGTTGCGTCCATCTTGACAAATAGCATTTATCAAACTGCTGGACAGGTCGTTATCCGTAGTATAAAAAGTTCCGATTTGGGACTTGAGGAAAAGCGGATAACAGAAAAAGAAGAAAATGAAAATGATTTTCGGTGATTTCATAAATGATGATTCTTCAAGAAGTATTTTCTACAAAACTACAAAAAATGTTACATCTGCAAAACGGAAGTTACGAGCACAAAACAAATTGAAACGTCTGCAATAATCTAAAAAAAAACGAATACCTATATTTGTTTTAACAAATTTATGAATTATGAAACCCGTACGGAAAAGTTGCACCGTAACAGGAAAGAAGAAGCGGGTTGCGAATGGCCTTTAACAATAAAATTATTCCCTTATGAAAAAAAACAGTTCTGTCATCATTATATTTTTTTTAGTACTCCTTTCTTCCTGCGGATCCGACAATGCGAAATATGCCTGCTTCCATTATTTTGAATATAGCGGAAAAGATACTCTCTTCGGAGTAGAAATTAATCCGGGAAAAGAATTCTTTAATCCCATATTATGCGGTTTTTATCCTGATCCGAGTATTTGTCGTAAAGGAGATGATTTCTTTCTGGTTAATTCCAGTTTTTCATTTTATCCCGGAATTCCGATCTTTACCGGTAAAGACTTGGTAAATTGGACACAAATAGGAAATGTACTCAATCGTCCGTCCCAACTGAATCTGGACGGTATCCGTATTTCCGGGGGAATTTATGCTCCCGCCATCGAGTATAATAAACATAACGATACTTTTTACCTTATTACAACGTGTGTAGACGGTATCGGTAATTTCGTGGTAAAGACAAGGAACCCGTATGAAGGATGGTCCGATCCCATTCGTCTTCCGCAAGTAGGAGGAATAGATCCGTCCCTGTTTTTCGATGATGACGGAAAAGCCTACATTGTTAATAATGATGCTCCGGAAGGAGTACCGGAATGGGAAGGACATCGTGCCATTTGGATTCATCAATACGATGTAAAAAACGACCGGACTTTCGGAAGTCCCCGGGTGGTCGTAGACGGCGGAACAGATAAATCGCAACGACCGGTTTGGATTGAAGGTCCGCATCTTTACAAACGAAACGGGAAATACCTGTTGATTTGTGCAGAAGGCGGAACCGGCACGAATCATTCTCAAGTGGCATTTAGCAGTAATAATATATTTGGTCCCTATATCCCGTTTGAACAAAATCCGATTCTGACGCAACGTGATTTACCGGAAAACAGAAAAGATAAAATTACAAGTGTCGGCCATGCGGATTTAATTGAGGATACGGACGGAAAAACGTGGGCGGTGTTTTTGGGATGTCGTCCTTATATGGGCAATTATTACAACACCGGACGCGAAACATTTTTACTCCCGGTGCAATGGGAGGAAGATTGTCCGGTTATCCTGAAACATAACCTTCCTTTGCCGCTCATTGTCGAGAAACAACATATTCCCCGAGATGAGAATTTCTTAACCGGGAACTTTACTTGGAAAGACGAGTTTAATACCAATCGATTGGATGATCGTTGGCTTATGATCCGCACTCCCCGTACAACATGGTATAAACTGGAGAATAATCAATTAAAGCTGCAAGCGCTCCCGGTCGGTATCGAAGAAAAACAACAGCCGGCCTTTTTGGGACATCGACAACAACACACCAACTTTAAGGTGATAACCGAATTCGAATTTACTCCCGAGAATGAAAACGAGATTGCCGGATTGGTATGTTATCAAAACGAAGAATACCATATTATCTTTGGAAAAACAATTCTGGACGGAAAACCGGTATTAATTATTGAACGGACGGAAAAAGAATCAAAACGTATGGCTGTTTTGGAAATAGAAAATACATTTCATCATGAGCCTATTAAATTAAAAATAGAAGGAAACGGAAGAAATTACAGCTTTTTCGCTGCTTTTGGAGAAAACGACTGGCAACCGGTCGCCAATAATGTCGATGCCCGAAATCTGAGTACGGAAAAAGCGGGCGGATTTGTAGGTACCCTTATCGGCCCCTATGTAAGTTCAACGAATAAATCCGATACATCAAACCCGGTATAATCGACAAATTTACCGGGATCTGTTCTTTCCGGCAAGAAGACCGATTACTTTTCCTTACACAAAAAACATTTAATAATCCCATAAATTACATGATTATGCGAACATTCAGAATTTTTCTTTCTTTACTGTTGTTTGTTACGGCAGTCTTCTCATGCAAACAACAACTGCCTTATCAAGATCCTTCCTTATCGGCAGATGAACGGGCCCGGGATTTGTTGAGCCGGCTCACATTGGAAGAAAAGATACAATTGATGATGAACAATTCACCCGGAATCGAGCGGTTGGGCATCTTACCGTATGAATGGTGGAACGAAGCACTGCATGGAGTCGGACGGGCCGGGCAAGCAACCGTCTTTCCGCAAGTAATCGGGCTGGCTGCCACTTTTGATGAAGATGCAGTTTATGAAACCTATGCCATGATATCGGATGAAGCACGGGCCAAACACCATGATTTCAAGAGGAAAGGAGAATTCAAACGTTATCAGGGACTTACTTTCTGGACTCCCAATATTAATATTTTCAGGGATCCCCGCTGGGGACGCGGTATGGAAACATACGGAGAGGATCCGTACCTGACCGCCCGGTTGGGTATGGCTGCCGTTAAAGGATTGCAAGGTCCTTCCGGAGAAAAATACGATAAACTCCACGCCTGTGCAAAACACTATGCCGTACACAGCGGCCCGGAATGGAATCGTCACAGTTACGACGCAAAAAACATTTCCGAACGTGATCTTTGGGAGACTTACCTTCCTGCTTTTAAAGCCTTGGTAAAAGATGCCGGAGTAAAAGAAGTTATGTGTGCTTATAATCGTTTTGAAGGTTCTCCTTGTTGCGCAAGCGACGAATTATTGATACAAATTCTGCGGGAAGAATGGGGATATGATGAGATCATTGTTTCCGATTGCGGCGCCATCAATGATTTTTATGAAGAAGGAAGACATGAAACATACCCGGATGCGGCAGCTGCTTCGGCAGCCGCGGTCATCGCCGGTACCGATCTGGAATGCGGCCAAGTCTATCACGCCCTCAATGATGCCGTAAAACAAGGACTGATCACGGAAGAACAGATCGACAAATCATTATTCCGTTTGCTTCGCGCCCGATTCCAATTGGGATTGATGGACGACGATCAACAAGTTTCGTGGTCCTCTATTCCGATTTCGGTTGTAGAATGTGACGAACACAAAGCCATGGCATTGGAAATGGCTCGTAAAAGCATTGTATTATTAAAGAATAAAAATAATACGCTTCCTCTAAACAAAAACTCAAAAAGGGTAGCGGTAATGGGGCCCGCTGCCAATGATTCCGTTATGCTATGGGCCAATTACAACGGATTTCCGACCCGATCGGTAACATTACTTCAAGGCATTCAAAATAAACTTCCCGAAGGAACGGTCATTTACGAGAAAGGATGCGATTACGTAACAAGTCTCGTTTTCAACAGCCTTTTCGATCAATGCGCTTATGAAGGTAAACAAGGTTTTAACGCTGCCTTTTGGAATACCTCCGATTTCAAAGGAGATCCGGTTGCCCGGCAATTGGTAACATCTCCTTTCGAATATGATACCCGAGGAAATACAGTGTATGCTCCGGGAGTTAATCTGACTAATTTTTCAGCCCGCTTTGAGTCGGTTTTTACTCCCGGGGCTTCCGGAAATGTACTATTCAAAATTGCCGGAGAAGACCGATTCAAACTGTTCATTGACGGTAAAGACGTAGCATCCGCTACTACCGGACGCTTTACGGCTCGCGAATATGAACTGCAAGTTGAACAAGGAAGATCCTACGATCTCAAAATTGAATATATGCATGGGGAAGGAAACGGCTCTCTCAGTTTCGATGTAGGCTACACCGAAGATCCTGATTACGACGAAATAGCAAGCCGGGTAAAAGATGCAGAAGTTATTATCTTTGCGGGGGGCATTTCCTCCGCATTGGAAGGCGAAGAAATGAATGTAAACTTACCGGGATTTAAACAGGGAGACCGTACCGACATTGATTTACCGGAAGTACAACTCAATCTGCTTACCGCTTTGAAAAAGCTGAATAAACCGGTTATTTTTGTTCTTTGTTCCGGAAGCACCCTGGCATTGCCTTGGCAAGATCAATACTTGGATGCATTACTCGCTGCCTGGTATCCGGGTCAGGAAGGAGGAACGGCAGTTGCTGATGTTATTTTTGGCGATTACAATCCGGGCGGACGCCTTCCGCTTACGTTTTATGCTTCTTCAACCGATCTGCCCGATTTTGAAGATTACGATATGTCGAAAGGCCGCACTTATCGTTATTTTAAAGGGAAACCGCTTTATCCGTTCGGACACGGATTAAGTTATACCACTTTCGAATACGGAAATGCATCCCTTGACAAACAAAGTATGAAAACGAACGAATCGCTGAAGCTTACAGTTGATATTAAAAATACCGGAGCAAGAGACGGTGACGAAGTTATTCAAGTCTATGTCCGTAATCCTCAAGATCCGGAGGGACCGATTAAAAGTTTACGCGCTTTCAAACGGGTGTCCGTAAAAGCCGGACAAACACAATCGGTGACTGTCGATTTACCGCCCGGAACTTTTGAGTTTTTTGATCCGGAAAGCCAACGGATACAAATTAAAGCAGGTAAGTATGAAATTCTCTACGGAGCTTCCTCTTCCGATGAATCGTTATCGGGGTTAACCGTAACACTTATATAGTTAACATTCTTGTTCATTTTATAAATCCGAAGAAATTACAAAAAATTCGGATGCATGAGAATCGGTCTTATATATCTGCATAAGACCGATTCTGTTGTAAAGATATAAAACAGGAAATAATAACAGAGATAACTAATTTCTTACCTTTGGTGAGCAATAATTATAAAATCTTCGTATAAACGGGAAGTAAAAAGGAAAATAAAAATGCAA
>DAIQOU010000034.1:0-8998 GCA_036787725.1 Bacteroidales bacterium | reverse complement strand
GATTCGGATTCCGGCTACATACAGGCAAGTGAAGCCTTAGAATTCCTATTAGATGCAGCCCTAATAGATACCACAGGCGGCTACATCCGGGGAAGCGGAACCTTTTTTACTTATCCTGTGCCGGACAATGAAGAGGTATACTATAAAGAGTGTGGATATGAACCCACAGATACGATAGGGAAATATTACACTTTTAAGAAGACGAAAAATTACTTGGTTGCCCTCTCTTTGAGCAATGATATTTTTTTGTTGGAATTGACCCCGGAAAACGATCTTGTCCGGTATGATTTCCGGGGACACGGAGCTCACGGTTGTTGTTGGAACGATTTTGATGATTTATTAAAAAAATATGGAGATTACTTCGGAACCATTACCTGTGGAACCGGTCCGGCTTATTGTTCCGCATACATCACCTTTTTCAAAGATAAGATTCTTACCGAAAATAAATCACTCCCTCTTTCTATGTTCTCCGGTGCATGGGGAGAAGGGATTCCGGGGTATATGCTGCATTCGATCCCGGAATTGAAAGACAGCGTGTTGGTCATGCATTATACGGTGGAAAAATTCATTAATGATGAAAACGATGAAATGAAAATTGTATCCGTTGATTCTTTCATCGTAAATTACAGTTATAAAAATCAAGGATTTGAAACCGAAGAAGGATATAAATTGGAAGGTATACCGCTATAATGCCCTATCGGTCTTACAAAAAGATTTTGAATCCCATACTGAACATCCGATCCACGGGATAAGGAATCCTATGACCAAATGATAGTTTTTTCTGAGAAGAATTAGCCTTAAAAAACAGATTTTCGGCATGGGCATATAAATCGATCCGGGAATGCCGGTTGATGGAACGAAGTGGTAAACTGTATATTACACTCAGTGATTTAAGCGAAAAATAATTTACTTTTACCGACGATTGCATGAAAGGATCTTCTACCGTCATACCGTCGGGCAGTTGCATTCCTGCCGCTCCCTGCAACACGGCAGATAAAGTAATCTTTCCTCGGATTACATGTCCTCTTATTCCGTAATAATAATCGGGTAATTTGTAATTATCGTATACCGGTTGATTACATCCGGCGGATTTTCTGACAGATGAATAATTCCGGGTAAAATTAGCTCCGATTTCCCATGTTGTGTTTGAATAATAGTTTGCAAAAGAAGAAGAAAATTCCCACCCTTTATTTACCACCTCCATACTTCCGGAAGCTATGTGTATTCCTTCCGAAGAAAATCCGCGATTCTCCAACAGATGATCCGTTGTTTTATAATAATAATCAGCCGATAATGCCCATTTATTATCCAAAAAATACAGTTCTGTACCTACCTCTGCCTGTTCGGTTATCTGCCATTTCAAATCCGAAAATACAAGCGGAAGTTCATCTGTTCCTTCCTGCATTACCGGGGCAAGTAAGGAGATATGAGCCGTTTTCCCCCATCCTGCTTTTATCTTTCCCGACGAAAGAAAATCCGTCAAATCCATAAACCGTTCTCTTGAAAACACCCATCCGGCAGACAAAGTAGGCAAAACCACTTCTTTATTATCTTTGTCCGGCAAAGAAGAGGTCATACGACGAATACTTGCCGAAAAAGTACGAACGCCCCAAGCATAATTATAGGCTCCGCGTAAAAGCATATTATCGGTAAATGCACCTTCGGGCAGATTATTGGAGAACAGTTTTCTTTTTGAATTTTCCGGATTAATGCCGTCGCGAGTAAATCCCGCCAAAAAAAGCAAGTTATGATCCGAATTTATAAAATGAGAAGAAGAAATCCCGGTATCCCATAACCAACGACGAGAACGTGTATCGGGTCGATTACGATAATCCAAATAATCCCGATAATCCGAATAAGGATTATTTCCGGCAGTTTGTTCTCCTTTGTTATCGACCCAATCATACGTAAATACGGATTTTATATCCAGCCACCGAAACGGTTGTATCAATATTTCGGAAGCCGAAAAAATCTCATTCCGGGGATTGGTTTTAACTTGTTCCATTTCCAACGCTTCCTTTTCCTCCTCCCGATCTTCCCGGAACAATACATAATCCTGTTCGCGACGATCAAAATAGACTGTTTGAAGCAACTTCAACCACTTTTGTGCTCTGTAATCCAACGTCAACCGGGGAGTGAATCGTTGCCCCCCGCTTCCGCGAAAAGTTCCGTTCATTTTATCATACACAACAGATCCCGAAATCTTTAATGACCTTGAGTTACGGAATAAATGATCAGCAAACTTAATATCGTAATGTTGCACAAATCCGGTACGTAAATACTCATCATATCCCTCCTTATCACCGGCAGGTAACAAAGTCGCCGCACTTCGGATTCCGGCCCAAGCATTTGCAATAAATTTTTCCTCACGCAAACCGGTTTGAATGTTCAATACACCTCCCGAAGCTGTAAGGGTCCCGTAGACCGGTTGAGAAGGAATTCCTTTTATTACTTCTACCGACATAATATCTGCAAAATTGACCGGGGCATCCGGAATTCCGTCTACCACATACTTGGTTTCTCCTCCGATATTTCCTATTCCGCTGCGAATTCCGGGTAATACGCTAAAGTCATCATTCATTCTTCGGATAAACATCCCGGCAACCAGCCCGTTCATATATTCCTCGGTATTGGTCATTCCGGTTGCTCTGCGATCGTAAGAATAGGTTATAGTCTTGACGACCCCGGTAGAAATATCTTTTTTCTTTTGTGCCGGTGTATAAATGAAAACAGGATGGTCACTCAAGATAGGAACATCTTCCTTCATTACGACATTCAGCGGGTTTATTCCGGTGTATACAATCTCTTGTTTTATGAATCCTATAAACGAAAAAATCAATTTCTCTCCCCGATTCACTTCAATCCGGTATTCACCTTGTATGTCGCACATTACGCCCCGAGCAGTTCCCTGAATGGTGATCGTGGTTCCGATCAGCGGTTCTCCGCTTTCATCCGTTACTTTTCCGCTCACCGTTTCTTGAGCGGAAACCTGCCCGATATAACAAGACAGAAAAACAATTAATCCGATTAACAGAATGATAGACTTCATACCGCAAAAATAGAATATTTCGGAATACAATCCGGAGAAAAGATATATTAATTCATTATTTATCTCCGGAATAGTTCCACTTGTTTTCCTTCTAATTCAATAAGTAGAGTTCGACCGTATATTCTCTTTTAAGTATTCAACAATAACCTTTTATCGGAAAGAAAAAAGAACTTGATCTTTTGATCGGGAGATCAAGTTCTTTTGATTGCCGGATCAAGACCTTTCAAGAAAGAGATCAAGAGCAGTTAAGCAGAAAAGAAGGATCAAATTATAAAAAGTCCAAAAGGAATACACCCAATCAACAAAACAGGAGAACAATTAAACATAATAGAATCGAAATCCCGGGGATAATTACGATCCATCTTACCAAAATCCGGAAATAATGCAATAAAACCGGCTTCCGGTTCGGATTTAACACTCTTCATCGGAATAGCTTGAAAAAGTACAAATCGGAACAAAATACTCTTTAAAATCTACATTCGTCAGCCATATCGTAAAAAAGAAAATACGTTCGGTGACCCTCTCCTTCTTATATGTGCCTGTTAATAAAGGAATAAAAATAGATAAAGGGCTGTCTCAAAAGGCTGAGCGTTCTTTGAATAAATCCCGGATTATAAGTTTTGTCTAGGGGAAAGCCCGGAAAGGCTTTGATACAATCCCTAACTTATTCAAAGAATACCGGGCCTTTTGAGACGACCTCTTCCAAAAACAATTTATACAATTCCACTAAAACCCATAAAAGCCATTGCCAATATTCCGGCTGTCACCAATGCCACCGGAATACCTTCCATTCCCTTAGGAACCTTTGTCAAAGAAAGTTGTTCACGAATACCCGAAAAGATAATCAATGCCAATCCGAAACCGATAGCAGAAGAGATGGCATACACCACAGAGGTCAACAAATCGTAATTATTTTGAATCACCATAATCGCAACCCCTAAAATCGTACAATTGGTAGTAATCAGCGGAAGAAAAACCCCCAGCGCTCCGTACAATCCGGGAGAAACTTTTTTTAATATGATCTCTACCATCTGAACGAGTGCCGCAATGATCAAGATAAAACAGATTGTTTGCATGAAGCCCAATCCCGAAGGTTCCAACACATACTTTTGAACCAAGAAGGTTACCAATGTAGCCACCGTCATTACGAAAGCTACGGCAGCCGACATTCCGACAGCTGTTTCTACTTTCTTTGATACTCCCAAAAAAGGACAAATTCCCAGAAACTGTGCCAGTACTATGTTATTTACAAATACAGCGGCTATAAATATTAAAATATATTCCATAAGTGATATTATTTACTTGATCCGGGGCTTCTATCGATTCTTTAATTTATTAATGATAGCAATTAAAAATCCCAACGCAATAAATGCGCCGGGAGCCAATACAAAAATAAGCGATCCGTATGTTTCGGGAAAAATGGAAAGATTGAATAATTTTCCGGTTCCCAGCAATTCACGAGTTGCTCCCAGTAACGTTAAAGCCAACGTGAATCCCAAGCCGATTCCCAATCCGTCCAGAAAAGAAGGAAACAATTTATTTTTGGCTGCAAACGCTTCCGCTCTTCCCAATACGATACAATTGACGACAATCAGCGGAATGAATAAGCCCAAACTATCGTATAAAGCCGGGACATAAGCCTCCATACTCATTTGTACCAATGTCACGAAAGTAGCGATCACTACAATAAAAGCCGGAATCCTCACTTGAGAAGGGATCAGGTTCTTTAACAACGAAATCACCACATTGGAACAAATCAACACAAAAGTAGTAGCCAAACCCATGGCCAATCCGTTAGGAGCAGAAGAAGTGGTTCCCAATGTGGGGCACATTCCCAATAACAAGACGAACACGGGGTTTTCCTTGATTATACCGTTTAATAGTATTTTTATATTTGAATTCATAATCCATTATTTTATTGGGGAGTAGCTTCAGTCATCCCATCCGTTTCTTCCTTTGATTTTTCGGTCTCTTTAGTCGGTGTCGTTGCTTCCGACGCTCCATCGTTTCCACTACCGGTAGCTCCCGACGTGGTATCAACCGCTTTTTTCTCCGGTTCTTTTTTCGTCGGTCGGTCTTTTACCGGTTCCACCTTCTTGATCTCTTCTTTCTTTATCGTATCCGTTTGAGAAACCGTTGCTCCCGAATCGGCATCGGGTTCCGACACAACTTTTTCGGGTGAATCTTTACCGGTTGCAGCAGAAGTTCCGTCTGCAGAAGTGGCGGAAGACGTTCCATCTATCTTACCCGCAAAAGCGGCATATGCCCGATTTACGGCATCCAAAAAAGCGCGGGAAGTAATGGTTGCCGCCGTGATGGCATCCACATCTCCTCCATCCTTTGAAACCTTGAGCGAAGATTCCGCCAACTTTTTACCCAGAATAGTTTGCTTATTCTTATCCGTTTTGAACCAGGGATCCATCTTATCGCCCAATCCCGGAGTTTCGGCATGTTGCAACACCACATAATCCGTTACTTCTCCCGAAGGAGTCAGGCCCACCATTATTTTGATCTCTCCGCTAAAACCCTTCATGCTGTTACTTTCCACTGCAACTCCGATCAGTTCTTCTCCCTTCCGGGCCGGGTAGATTTTCAACGAATCTCCTTCCGAAATCGCAGCCCAATACGCTTCTTTGGCAGGCGCATTATCGAATCCGGGAACTACCTTTTTTATAGCATCTTCCAACTTTTGATTCTTAGCCGCACGGATGGGTTCACTTGTCAGATCGTTGACAAAAGCCAGTAATCCTCCCGAAACCACACAAATCATGGTCAACGAAAGGAACATATTTAATAATGAAGACTTAAGAGCTGCCATTTTATTTTCCGAATCTTTTGGGTTTTACATACATATTTATCAACGGAGTAAATGCATTCATAATCAGAATGGCAAAAGAAACTCCTTCGGGATAAGCCCCGAAGAGGCGAATGACCGAAGTCAACAATCCAATCCCGATCGCATAAATAATCATTCCTTTCTTTGCCATGGGGGAAGTAACATAATCCGTAGCCATGAATACAGCTCCCAGCAGCAATCCTCCCGACAAGACATGAATCAGCGGATTTGCATATACCGTCGGATCAACCATATGCATGATTCCCGTAAAAACCGCCACCGTAAGCACGGTACATACCGGAATATGCCAAGTGATGATACGTCTCCACAACAGAAACAAAAATCCGAGGAGCAAGGCAACTGCACTTACCTCTCCCAAGCTTCCGCCCATCTTTCCCAGCAATAAAGTCGAATAATCCGGTAAAGAACCGAAACCGTTCTTTGTCATATTCAACACAGTCGCTCCGGTTGTCGCATCCGTATATTGCAGCGGGAAAAAACCCGGTTCGGGCCAAACCGTCATTTGGGCCGGAAAAGAAATGAGTAAAAAAACCCGTCCGACCAATGCCGGATTAAAAATATTATTTCCCAATCCTCCGAAAGACATTTTACCGATACCGATTGCTGCTGCTGCACCTATCACCACAATCCATACCGGCAAATTGGAAGGCAGGTTGAATGCCAACAATAGCCCGGTAAGGATAGCCGAACCGTCTGTTATCGTTTTGGGACCTTTAATCAAATAACGTTGAATCAGGAATTCAAACAAAACACAAGACAATACGGAAACAACCGTTACAATCAATGCACCCGCTCCAAAACAGACCAACGACACCAAGAAAGCAGGTATAAGAGCGATTAACACTCCATACATATTTTTTTCAATACTATCCCCGCTATGAATGTGAGGGGAAAGAGATACTATTAATTTATCGGTCATACAGATTAATTTTTTCTTTCTCTTATCATCTTTAATACTTTCCCTTTCCCTTGACGGATATAATCCAATAGCGGTCGATTGGCCGGACAGGTATAACTGCACGAACCGCATTCGATACAATCTGTTATATCAAACTTTTCGGCTTTATTCCAATCTTCAAACTCGGACACATTCATCAGAAAAGACGGGACCAATCCCATGGGACAAACTTGGACGCATTTTGCACAGCGTATGCAATTCTGAGTTCTTTTTCGAAGAGACTCATTCGCGGGCATCAACAAAACCCCCGAGCACCCTTTTGTAACCGGGACCTCCGGAGAAACAATGGCTTTTCCCATCATGGGACCCCCTGCAATGATCTTCCCCGTATCTTCGGGCATACCTCCCGCAAAACGGATCAATTCAGAGATCGGCGTTCCCAATCTTACACGGACATTACATGGTTTTTTCAAACTCTTACCCGTAACCGTAACCACTCGTTCTATTAATGGTTTGTTTTTCAAGACCGCCTCATACACAGCAAAAGCTGTCCCTACATTTTGTACTACCGCCCCTACCGAAACAGGCAACGCTCCGCTTTTAATACGACGGCCGGTCAACGCTTCTACCAACTGCTTTTCGCCTCCCTGCGGATATTTGGTTTTTAATGCCACGACTTGTATTTCGGGATAATCGGAAGCCAATGCGGACAAGTGATTTATTACTTCTTTTTTATTATTCTCAATTCCGATGCGTATTTTATCGGCTCCCACCGCTTTCATAAGCAAGCGGGCACCTGCCAGTATTTCTTTTCCCTTTTCCGACATCAAAGCATGATCCGAAGTCAGGTAAGGTTCGCATTCTGCCGCATTTATCAGCAGGTATTCGGCCTTCATATCCGGAGAGGGTGTTACTTTTACCCGGGTCGGAAAAGTTGCTCCGCCCAATCCGACAATCCCGGCAGCTTCAATCTTTTCAATGATCTCTGTCGAAGAAAGTTCCGATCCTTCGGAAAAAGAAGGAGAAAGATCTATATGCTCTTCCCACTCATCCCCTTCCACATCAATGAAAACAGCCGGACGCTTATAGCCGCTCGTATCCGTTATCTCTTCTATCTTAACTACTTTTCCCGAAACGGAAGAATGTACGGCAGCAGAAACAAATCCGCCCGACTTAGCAATGACGGTTCCCGCTTTAACTTCATCTCCTTTTTTCACTATGGGTACAGCC
This sequence comes from Bacteroidales bacterium, assembly GCA_036787725.1. Taxonomy (GTDB): domain Bacteria; phylum Bacteroidota; class Bacteroidia; order Bacteroidales; family Azobacteroidaceae; genus DAIQOU01. Next base: position 964 of record DAIQOU010000034.1, on the reverse strand, counting down.
GGTATACCAATGTGTTGAGATAAAGGTAAAAATACCCGTTCCGGCAGTGGAAGCAATTCGATTTTTTTATCCGATGATAATTTATTCTCGGGAGGATGTATTCCTCCTATTCGAAATGTTTTCAGCATATATAATATTTTTCAGTATCAGATTAAGTCAGGCTCTTACAGCCTCCGAAGATTCTAAACTCTTCTCTTTCTTAGGAGGAAAATTGATTTCCAAAATAGCACCTGTAGGGCATTCATTCACACATTTCCGGCATAAGCGGCATTTATTATCATCAATATAAGCCAAATTTTTATCTATGGTAATCGCTTCAAAAGGACAAGCTTTTACACACTTGGAACAAGCAATGCATGCCACCTCGCAAGCCTTCCGGGCAACTGCACCTTTTTCCTTGTTCATACAACCGACATAAATGCGTCGTGATTTCGGGCCCTTTTTCCGAATTTCAATGAGAAACTTGGGGCATGCTTTGACACAGGCTCCACAACTTGTACACTTTTCTTCATCAATTTCGGGCAATAAAGTCTCCTCATTAATATGAATGGCATCGAACAAACATACTTTCACACAATCTCCCCATCCCAAACAGCCGTAAGTACACCCCGTTTCCCCACCATACAGAGCAGCAGCCACGGCACACGAAGAAACGCCGTCATATCGATTTATACGCGGACGATGTTCACAAGTCCCGTTGCATTTTACCACAGCTAAGGACGGTACGGACTCTTTTGCTTCTTTCCCTAAGATTTCCGCTATTTTGCTCATCGTTCCGTGTCCGCCCACGGGACAATATAAGGTATCCAATTCCGAAGCACCCACACACGCATTCGCAAAGCCGCTGCATCCCGGATAACCGCATCCTCCACAATTGGCAGCAGGCAAGATATCCTGAATTTTTGCAATGGCAGGATCTTCATATACTTCAAATTTTTTGGAAACAAAGAATAAAATGAAAGCT
>DAIQOU010000381.1:0-4936 GCA_036787725.1 Bacteroidales bacterium | reverse complement strand
CAAGGGGTGTGGAACGATAACCTGGCTTGTAATATGAGTTGGACCAATGATTACCATTTGGATATCAATACCGAACAAAACTACTGGATTGCCAACGTAGGGAACCTTCATGAATGCCATGTTCCATTATTCAAATATATTAAAGATCTATCCGTTGCGGGAGCCCAAACGACGGAAAAAGTGTATGGTTGCCGGGGATGGACAGCCCATACAGTAGCCAACGTATGGGGTTATACTGCTCCCTCTCAGAGCATTATGTGGGGACTTTTTCCTACGGCAGGATCTTGGATCGCTTCCCATTTATGGACACAATATCGTTATACCCTAGATAAAGATTTTTTGGAAAAGGAAGCTTATCCCTTGTTAAAAGGAAATGCAACCTTTCTGTTGGATTATATGACAGAAGATTCGAAAAGCGGTTTTTTAATGACCGGCCCGAGTATTTCTCCCGAAAATTGGTTTAAATTCGACGGAGAAGGAATGGTAGCTTCCATGATGCCTTCTTGCGATCGTCAATTGGTATTCGAAACGTTCAGTGCATGCATCGAAGCTGCCGGCATATTGGGTACAGATACCGATTTTGTCGATAGTTTACAAGTTGCCTTGGGAAAGCTGCCTCCCATTCAACTCGGAAAGAATGGAGCTATTCGGGAATGGTATGAGGATTTTGAGGAAGCACAACCCAATCATCGCCATACTTCTCATCTGCTCGGTTTTTATCCTTTTTCTCAAATAACGTTGGAAAAAACACCCGAATTAGCTGACGGTGTGAGAAAAACCATTGAGAACCGATTGGCCGCTGAAGGATGGGAAGATACGGAATGGAGTCGCGCCAATATGATCTGTTTTTATGCCCGACTCAAAGATCCGCAAGAAGCTTATAAAAGTACTCAACTGCTGCTGCAAACATTTACCGGCGAAAACCTGATGACCATTTCTCCTAAAGGAATTGCATTGGCTCCTTACGACATTTTTATTTTTGACGGCAATACGGCCGGAGCTGCCGGAATCGCGGAAATGCTGATTCATCATCACGAAGGATACATCGAATTCATTCCTACCCTACCTGATGCGTGGAAAACAGGCCGGTTTAAAGGATTATGTGTGCCGGGGGGAGCAGAAACCGATTTGGTATGGGAAGACGGAAATGTAGTAAATGCCAAAATAAAGGCTACCTCCGATTATACGTTTAGAGTAAAAGTTCCTTCCGGAAAGGAAAACTATTCATTCAAAAAGAATGGAAGCAAGATACGATTGTCACCGGACGAAAAAAATATTCTTCAAATAATATTGAAAAAGAATGATGTATTTGAAATAGAGTGATTACCGGGTAGTTTAGACAGGATTGCGGGATTCAACGTGTTAATCCCATAATCCTGTCCAAAATCCATCCCGCAAAGTTACTCTTTTCTTGCCATTACTTTATCAAAGCGTGTATCCATACAGACACTGAGATCTGTTGTTATAAATTTTCCATTATAAAATAAACTGAAAATTGTGGCAGGCGTCGGTGCACCTTGAGCCTGCTCCCTTGTTTCCAATTTGATTATTTTCAAAGGAAGATTTCTTTTTTGTGCAGTTTCCCGAATCGACCGGGTAATGTGGTATTCGGTAAAAGGACAACGGTTGGAATAGTAGATGACCAGACCGTTTTTTTCGGTACACTCGCCGCTTAACACCGTGCTTTTAAAAGAAGGGTCGAGAGCTTTCGGATTGTTTTTTTTAACTAACAAACTAAAACCGTAAGGCAATGTTTCTACCGATTCAAATCCTTGGTGTAACAGCCATTTAGTATCACTCATAAAATGAAATTTCTTTGTTCCGACTACAGTTGCCAGGCCCTCTTTATTTTGTTGTTTTGCATCATCCAGAGCCGATTGTAACAGAGCTTTTGCATACCCTTTTCCTTTGTATTGCCCCGACACCCAGAAACAATTGATCATCAAATAGTTTGGGGCATTTACCGGAACCCATGCTTTTTCGGCCGGAACGTATTCAATAAAGACTTTTGCCCGTTCGTCCAAACGTCTGAAGATATACCCGTTATCGAATTCTTTTTTTAACCATTCCTTTTTTAATTCGTAACTCTCTTTGCATTTTTTATCGGAAAAAGCACAACAAATATGTTCTTTGGTTATATTTTCCTTGGTCAGCGTTATAAATCCGGTTTCCATATATTCAGAAGATTGAGTTATTTATATATGCAAAGGTAGTGAAACCCGATCTTTTATATATTGTCCGATCCGGCCAAATTGTAAAAGAGAAAAGGGAGGAAAGATGGAAAGGTAAAAAGGAAATCCGCTATGGGATTTAAAGAAAATATTCCTGTAATTGCCCCCTTCCTTCTAAAGCAAGGGGGCATAGACTACAGATTATAAACAGGTTATTACTTAGAAGTATTCCATTTTTCCGCAAGCATCTTTATGTAATAACCGCCTACTACAGAACGAGCTTGGAATCCGACATGCGTCTTACTGTCGGTATTATACCAATCACTCATAGGAACACGATCTGTTGTTTCATTATAAAAGTTATACAACGGAGTGACAAACTTTTTGAAAGTTTCATCATTATCCGCTAAAGTGGCTGTCCATATGATCCAATCTGATTTGGTGTAATTACGACGACTGTCTAAGGGAAGACCATATACATTTTGTTTGGTCAGATAATAAGCAATTTCCTTTTGAGCCACGGATTCGGGAAAAACATTATATTTCAATAATTTATTCCATATCAAATTGTATTTTTGACTCCAAGTATCGGGTTTATCAAATGTCAGACGATAATGATCTCCGTCATCAGCCATTTTCATCCATTCTTGCGCCATTTCTTTAGCTTTGCCAGTATACTTTTCTGCCACTTCTTTTTCACCCAACATTTCTGCCAAATATCCGTAAGAAGCTATACCCATGATTGCTTTCACGGAAAGGTTCACATTATGAGCAAAATGACCGGCAAAATCATCCGTACATAATTGGTTTTCCGGATCCAATCCTTTTTCCACCAAATAGTCGGTCCAGATAGTAAGAACATCCCAATGCTTTTCGGCATAACCCGCATTTCCTTCTATCTTTGCAATAGCAGCCGTAATGGCAAGCATATTTCCGGCTTCTTCTACCGGCATATCACCGCCGTAGGTTTGTCCGTTAGCCAACGGGTAAGTACCCACATCATGTGACGGGAACGGTTTTTCCCATTTACCGCTTTCACTGTAATAAAAAATGTGATTTAACAGTCCTTTTGCCAATTCCGGATTGTAATAAAGGAATAGAGGTGCTGAAGGATAAGTAATATCTACCGTACCAATAGAACCGTTACTGAAATTTTCTTTTGATAACCAAAGCAGATCCCCATTGGGTGCTTCTACCAATTTATGCGCTGAAATCGACTGACGGTAAGCCAGCGCACACAATTCTGCATATTCTTTTCCTCCGGCAGCTTCCGCTTCTTTCATGAGTTGTTCGTCGAATTGGGAACATTTGTCCATAAGAGCCGAATATTGGTCCACCGCTGTCTGAATTTGATCCGTTATGGTGGAATTATTACTGCGATTCCAGTATGGCCGTAAATTTTCACCAAAATATTGGATCGAATAAATATCATCATACGCCAACATTACATATCCGGTAGCGTACTCGGAACCTACCTGTCCTAATTTATGAGCAATAGAGAGTGCTTCCATATTTTCAGTAAGATCACCACTTGCACTCGGATTATATGAATTATCCAAACTTCCTGTTTGAACAAACAATTCCTGTACCTCCGGGGCGATTCCGATGGCAGAAGTAACATTGTTTTGTTTGGGCGCAGCAAAATATACATAGCCCCAATCAATCCGAACGTTATCTCCCGATTTACCCAAAATCTCTTGGGATTTTGTACCCGACTTAAGTAGATGAAGGTTGTTATCTTCTACTTTTTCACTTGTTATCGGCTGATGTACTACATCCTGGGCCCATTGAGGACTTCCTTCAATATAAACGGAAACATCATGATTCTTACCATCTGTCGATTTTACCTGATAAGTAATGTAATTGACCGGTCGGGATATTAAATCAAGATCATCCATTAATAAAGGAGCCGTAAAAATCAAATCTAATTGAATTCCTCCGCATTCAAAAGAATAAAATGTCCGGGTCGGGAGCACATTTACCTTTATTTGTTGAGCAGTCTGAGTAAATTTCTGTTCATTATCCTTACGCATCCAAATACCGAAATCAAGAAAGCTTTCTCCTCCACCGTCATTACAATGTGCTGCAATCAGGTTTTTTCCCGGACGCAAGTGCTGTTTTGCTTCATCCGGAATACGGTGCATTACATTGGCACGCGCCGAATTTCCTGTATTTATGATTTGATGTCCGTTAATATAAATCTCTACCCCGTCATCATGAGAATACTCAATAAAAAGATCACGATCAAGCATTTCCGAATCTATATTTATTTCTCTGCGCACCCAAATATCCGGAGTTGTCCAACTTGTTATTGCTTTTAAGCGTCCCGGAGATCCGAAGGATCCTTTTCCTTCCTGCCAAGAAGAGTCATCATACTCCTCTCCTTTCCAATCCCCTTCCGGCATTTGTATAGTATATCTGGCCGGCCAATGTTCTTTCTCGTAAGTCGGAACAATCAGTTGCATGGGAACTTTTTCTTCTCCCATAAAACGATAATTTTGTCCGTCTACTTGAACCACCCCAATTAATTGTTGATCCTGTCCGGTCCAATGACGCACTGGTCCGTCATACAGATTATCATTAAACGACCACCCGCTTGTATAAGGATCGATCGTAATGAGCGGATAAGCCGGAGCACGTAAATCCACTTCGACCGGAGGGTGATACACAATCTCTTTCTTCTGTTCGGCGCATCCGATAATGAACATACCCAACAAAGCCATAATAAAAAAGGAGCAGTAAAGCTCCTCTTTTTATTCTTTAAT
>DAIQOU010000380.1:0-4941 GCA_036787725.1 Bacteroidales bacterium | reverse complement strand
TTGGAAATTTCAAATTGCGGAACACCTTCAAAAACAGAAAGTAATGTTTCTTCGGCCAGCTTTTTCAGGTTTTCGGAGGTAGAGTTCCCGAAAAGAATAGTTGAAGCTTCAACTGCCGATTCGTAATCTTCCGGCGAATGTACTAAAATGGTTAATTCTTTGGCCAGTCTTTTCTGTAAAGGGCGTAAATGAGCTGCTTTTTGTTGTTCTTCAATCAACAAATCGATCTCCTCTTTATTTAAGGAGGTAAATATCTTTATGTATTTTTCTGCATCGAGATCACTCACATTCAGCCAAAACTGGTAGAACTTGTAAGGAGAAGTATATCTGCGATCCAACCAAATGTTACCGGATTCGGTTTTCCCGAATTTCCCCCCGTCTGCTTTAGTAATTAAAGGACATACCAATGCAAAAACTTCTCCTCCGTCCTTTCTGCGGATAAGTTCTGTGCCGGTAGTTATATTTCCCCATTGATCCGATCCTCCCATTTGTAATTTACATCCGTAATTGCGATGCAAGAACAAATAGTCGTACGCTTGCAACAATTGATAAGAAAACTCGGTAAAAGATAATCCGGCTCCGGAATCCGAACTCAATCGTTTTTTTACGGAATCTTTAGCCATCATGTAGTTAACGGTGATATGTTTTCCTACATCGCGAATAAAATTCAAGAAAGAATAATCTTTCATCCAGTCATAATTGTTAACCAAAATGGCTGCATTGGGACTATCCGATTCAAAGTCCAGAAATTTTGAAAGTTGAGTTTTAATGCCCTGTTGATTTTTGCGAAGTGTTTCTTCATCGAGTAAATTGCGTTCTTGAGATTTCATGGACGGATCTCCAATCATTCCGGTAGCACCTCCGATTAAAGCAATCGGACGATGCCCTGCCCGTTGAAGGTGTTTAAGCATCATGACACTTACAAGATGTCCTATATGTAAGGAATCTGCGGTCGGATCGATTCCTACATAACCGGATGTCATTTCTTTCTGAAGTTGTTCTTCTGTTCCGGGCATCATGTCATGAATCATGCCCCTCCATTTTAATTCTTCTACAAAATTCATTTCCTTATGTTTGATTAGCAGTGCGGCAAAGGTAGGACTTATATCGGATAAATACAATACTATTTATTTTCCTTTTTCAGAAACAATTGAACGAAGTTGGAGTGTATTTGTTCTGCTATTTTTTCGTTTGGAACGGGAGTCGATATCATTAAGCGTTCGTATACGGAAACAATTCCGTTTTTGGAATCATCGGTTTCCGCTAAGAGCCGATCAAGGGGTAATTGTTTCAATGTTTCTTTATTAAAATAATATCCCAATGAAAGGTAAAAACCCCACCGAACCAATTGTCGCATTTGTTGAGGTTTGCCTCTGAATCCGTGTATTATCCATGCTTGGCCCGGTTTTAATTCCTTTTTCAAAGCAATAAGTTCGTCAAAAGCTTTTACGCAATGAATAATAAGAGGTTTACCTGATTGCTCGCTCAAGCTGATTTGTTCTTTAAATACTTTTTCTTGCAGATGCGCCGGTGTATCGCATACACGATCCAATCCGCATTCTCCAATTGCTTTTACGAGAGGTGATTCGGCTTTTTGCCTTAATAGATGAATGGCTTCGGTTAATTCGGTTTCCCGGATATTCCAAGGATGCAGGCCAATGGAATAAAAATGATTGTTTTCGGTTTCGGAAAAAGGAACCGGATCATGCGGATTTTTATTCTCTATGCAGAGAATATTGTCGGCTGTTTCGGGAATATGAGTATGAGCATTGCAGTACATATATTTATATTTAGGGAACCGGATCATATCCTTTTCCTCCCCACGGATGGCAACGCAAAATGCGCTTTACGGCTAATTTGCCTCCTTTGAAAGGCCCGTATTTTTTAACGGCATCCACTGCATACTCCGAACATGTCGGAACAAATCGGCAACTCGGAGGTTTCAACGGAGAAATGCAATAACGATAGAAATAAATGGGCAGCAATGCGACCGTTGTTAAGATCTTTTTCATTCCATTCGTTCTTTAAGTATACCCAGCGCTTTTTGCATTCGTCCTTTCATTTCCGCATAGGTTTGTATTTTGTTGTCCAAGTAAATAAAACCTACGAACAAAAGATGTTTTTGTTCTTTCGCTTGTTGTTTCAATCCTTGGTTACCGGTACGGTATGTTTCTCGCATCAATCGTTTAATACGGTTTCTTTTTGCCGCAGAACGAATCTTTTTTTTAGGGACACTTATTAAAACGGCAACCGATCCGTCCGTTTCTTTTTCTGAAAAAAAGACAACCTTAAAAGGAAATACAACAAACGAATCTACACCGGAAAATAAGTGATCAATATCTTTTTTCCTGTAGATTCGTTCTTCCTTTTTCAGCGTATTTTTTACTTCCATATATGCGGATCCTTGTACCCGCATTGAGATGACGGGTGGAAAATATTATTTTTTCCCGTTTTTTGAAAGTGCTTTCAAGTAATTTTCCAATGCCGCGGTCATGGAAGGAGCCTCTTTGGTGGGAGCTTCAATGTCCAATCGTAAGCCGGCATCCTTCACAGCTTTAGCCGTAGAAGGGCCGAATGAGCCGATCCGGGTTTCTTTTTGGTCGAAATCGGGAAAATTTTTCAGCAACGAGGTGATACCGGATGGAGAGAAAAAGATAAGCATATCATAGTCGAACTTTTCATCCGGTTGGAAATCATTACTTACGGTTCGGTACATTACCGCCTTATTGTATTTTATTTTCTTTTCATCCAACAATATCAGCAAATCATCTTTATGTACATCAGAAACAGGAACAATGAATGTTTCTTTATTGTGTTTGTTAATGGGAACCATTAAATCTTCCACTTTCCCGGAAGCGGTAAAGAAGATTTTTCTTTTTCGATATACAATATATTTTTGAAGGTATACTGCAATTGCTTCCGATACACAAAAATATTTCATTGTTTCGGGGATTTGAATCCTCAGTTCGTTACATAGACGGAAGAAATGATCTATTGCAGTCTTAGCTGTAAAAATAACCGCGGTATAATCCGGGATGTTAATTTTTTGGGTTCTGAACTCCTTTGCCGAAACTCCATCCACCTTGATGAAAGGACGAAAATCAATCGTTACTCCATACTTTTCCGCAATGTCAAAATAGGGGGATTTTTCTGTTTCAGGCTTAGGCTGCGAGACCAAAACTTTCTTTATACTTAAAGCCATAAAGTATTTCTTTCCACAACATTAAATAAATAAAACAATCCTTTATACAGTAGAAATAAAGGCAAAATTTCTTGACTGCAAAGGTACAAAAATAAATAAAGCAAAAGGCGTTTGTACTGAAAAAATAGCCTGTATGTTTTATAAATGATAAAAAATTCTATTAAAAGAATACAAAAAAGAACAATATAATAGCAATAAATATAAATTTCCGGCAAATAAAACATCAATAGTACAGGAATAAACATGAGTATTCCCAAAAAACAAATTAAGGAGACAAAGGCATTGAGTAATTGAGTCAACGCTTCTTTTTCTGCAAATATTTTCCCGAATATCCAATAAGATATTCGTTTATAACCCAAGAAAAGCAAATAAGCAACGAAATATAATCCGATACATATTCCCGTCTTTAGAAATGAATCTTCCACTGTCCCTCCGATCTGATGGGAGAAAACCGAATAAGTATAGATGCTTAATAAGAGGGAAGTTTGGATACATAATAGCAGTTTGGCAGATATTTCATTGCCTGTTTCTATAAAAAATATACTGTTTCTTCCTTTCTCATTCGACAGTTCGTTCAGCATGGACTGAAGCATTTTCTTTTTTTTACTGTAGAGAAGAGCGGTCAATGAAAAGCAAAAGAAGAGAAGAACAAAAACTAAATTTTCAATTTTAGGCTTCTCCGAAAGCAATTCACCGCTCGGTTGCACTACATTCAAAAAGAGTTGTGGGATGTGATTAAGAAAATACATCATCTTTGTTTATAATGCAGCCAACGAACGGCTATTTTCGGTTGTTGAACAAGAAAATAACATTTCTAACGTTTCTTGAGCGGTGCGGGCAGTATTCCACAAGAAACGAAGGTCGGAGTGCATAAATTTTTCCTTCATACATCGTGCCAACATGGCCAACAAATCACTGTAATATCCGTTTGTATTTAATAGGATAATAGGATTGTTATAAAGGCCCAATTGCTTCCATGTTATTATTTCAAGCAATTCTTCCAAAGTGCCGATACCTCCCGGTAAGGCAACACAAGCATCGGCTTTTTCTGCCATCAGTTTTTTGCGTGTATGCATATCGGGGGTAGTAATAACATCGGTAAGACCCGGGTGAATCCAACCTTCCTCCACCATGAAACGGGGAATAATACCTGTTACTTTTCCTCCGGATTCCAACACGGAATCGGTAATCGCTCCCATAATACCGGAACCTCCGCCTCCGTTTATGCATGCGATGTGATGAGATGCCAATAACTTACCTAATTCTTTTGCTGTATTTATATATATATTGTCTATCTTGGAACTGGAAGCCCCATAGATCGTAACTGTTTTTATTGCTTGTGACATACCTGATAAAAATGAATGAAAGGTAAAGATTGCAAAATTAAAAACAATTTGTCAGATAAGCATGCAATATCGTCTCTGTGTTGATTCTTTTTTATTTTCTTTTTCGTTAAGGGACGAAGTAATTCTCTTTGAAATATTTACAGGTCGGTTATGCATAATATAGCCGATGCGTGGCTTTCATTCATACCAAACTTACAATCCGGAACTTTATTGTTAATGAATGATGAAACAAAGACAAAAGAGTAAACCGTCATAATCCGGCGTTCGAAAAAAGTCGGTTAGCAAAAAATAAGACTGAGACAAAGCAGCTTGTTCACCGTTATTTCGAAGACACTTTCCGGACTTGCCGTAAGCGGCAACTTCGTTTTGCTGCAAAATGCAAATTCAAATTGC
>DAIQOU010000033.1:13678-18385 GCA_036787725.1 Bacteroidales bacterium | reverse complement strand
CAATCTGTGGTAATCAATTCGTTGTTGGGCACCATAACCCGATCTCTCCCCTATGCTGAATCCGGTGGTTTGTCCCTGATATTTGATCGGTTTAAAATATACATCAAATGGTTTTATATGATACTCTCCGGGAAATTTTGTTTTAGCATAAAGCGAATTCTTGGGTACTTTACCAAAACTTCCGATGCCTTTCAGACCGATATACTGTAAAGCCAATTCGACAGCTGTCTCCAAAACGGCCGCAACGCCTTCTTCTGTGGATGTAACGGCCCTGATTCTCGTTACTTTCCATTGATGCTGTTTGATCGGATTCATTCCCGGATCGGTATATCCCAATACGGAAGCAACCCAAATGTCTTTTATAAAAGAAAACAGTTCGTTTCCCGCTTTTTCCCATTGCTGTTGTTTGATTGACTCGGGAACGGCGACCAATCCGTAACGATCCTTCCCGTACACGGCGGCACCCGACCCGTCTTTGTATCGGCTCAGTTTTTGATCGTACAGAATCTTCCTCAAATTATGAACGTCTTCGTTCGAAAGGCTTCTTACAAATTCTTGGAAATCGGGATCGGAATTGCCCAAACGGAATCCGTAAATCACAATTTCGTTTTCATTCATGTCTTCCAAAATTTGCAATGTTCCACTCCGTTTACGATCACCGTTTCGGGAGAAATAATCAATACCGTTTGAGTCCCTTTTTGTGCATCGATGCTACGGGTCAATTCAATACAATATGCGCTCTCAAAATCAACGATCAGAACGGGACTGCTCATCTCTGTTTCGAAAACGATTTGTCCGCTTTTCAGTTTGGTCGATTGCTTAGCCCAATCATAGAGATTGTCATCTGCCATTTGAGACAAGACTATTTTTAATTGTCCTCCCATGGTTTCATGCTGTGGTTGTCCTTTATAATCGATATCTTGCGAAAAAAATATCTTGAAATAATCGACATCGTATTCTTTTCCATCCAAAATGAATTTAGAAATAATATGTGCAAGAGGTAGAGAAAAGTTCATAATTGTTTTCTTGAAGTTAATAAATCCATTCGTTTGTAAAGTCGACACCGTTTCCGACAATCATTTTCTCCGCTTGAATAATAAACTTGGTAGAAGAATAGCTTTCTCCTATCCGGTTATATTCTATTTCGAAATCAACACAGGCCGCGTTTTTAAATAGAATTTTTTCGAGTGGCAGGTTTTCATTATCTACGGAGACAATCATGCCATCCAGGTATTTTTTTGAATTCAATCCCCATTCTATCAGGTGTTTTGGAGGAAGCTGTGGCGCAGTTACCTCTATTGCTCCGGCATACACTTTTGTGGTTGCTTTCCCTTTTTGGTCAATGTCCTGCAAAAAAGAAAAATTGCAATTTGAAATCTCGATACCATTCTTGATCAGACTTAAAATATCACCTTCCGAATCTCCAATAATCAAAAAGCTTCTATGTGTAAACATAAATAGAAAAGTTAAAATTAATATGTTTGCAAATATATAATATATTTCAAAACACATTAATGGGTGTTTTGTGTTATTAAACATAGAGCCGTTAATTTGAATCGATTGTTATTATTGTGAGAGATTAGGTATTGGATAGTTTCTTTGTTTATCGTAAGTCTTCGATATATGCTTTAGAATTAAAATGTTGCTGTCGCACGATATTGATATTCGAAAGAAGATAAAAAGTGTAAGTAATAAACCGGGATTAATGTGTTTTAAGTATTATTTCAATTCCTGCCGATACATCTTGTTATTCGTCGGCTAAGACTTGCAAGACTGTTTTTGAAGAGCTTAATCCGGTGAAAATACCGAACGCATTATTAATATAACTTACCGGATTGGCCAAGTCGGAAGAACTGATACGCTCGTACAGTTCGACATAATCTTTATTTACCCGATAAACACAGATGGAATAGTACCCTACGGAAAACAATTCCCGTGCGTTCAATTGATAAGAATTTCCTTGGAAAGGTTGCATCATTCGTTTTCCAAAACCGGTATTGAATGGAGGTTGACTCTCCGAAGAATTCGGACTGTTTATATAAACCTGGTAAAAATCATTCCCCGGATCATCCCAACTGAGTATAATGTCGGGCAACGAATCTGTCCCGTAAAAAGAAGGTTGTGTTATGGATTGCGGTTCGATCTTCAATCCGGTTATCGGTTGGGGTATGACAGCAGAAGCTGTAATGTTTTTCCCCATGTAATCAAACTGTAAATGAAATTCCGTACGTTCTTTTATGGTATCATTCACCTCCAGAGAATAAGTTCCTGCCGGATTTTCGGACAATGTTTTTTCATTCACCCGAAGTTCCAATCCCGAAATCGGACGAGAAAGAATGTATTCGTCTTTCGAATAGATTTCCAATCCGTATAGCTTGACGGTAAGTAAATTACTTCCTTCTTCCAAGTAACATTCTACAACGGGAGTATTCGTATCGATTTCATACTGCATCAATTTTTCTCCGCAACCGAAGAAAGATGAAAGAACGATCAATGTCAATAATAAATATTTCATGTCGGGAAGAATATTATTTAGTAAATAAGATCATTTCAATTGAATACTGAGTGTCAGGTTCGGAGTAAATCCCAACAAATTGACATTTGTCTCCGTCACTCCGTTCATGGAATCATAAGCGTATTCTCTGTACCAAACATTCGCACGATCATACACATTAAACAAAGATAAGCTCAAACTCGACCGGCACGATTTAATAAACGAAAGGTCATATTTGGCTAATAAGTCCAGTCGGTGATAGTTCGGATAACGGGCATTATTTTTACCTTCGACTACAATAAAATTCAGATTTCCTCCATTGGGAGTATTCAAGGTATAGGCCCCCAACGGTTCGGTGTAAGGCTTGCCTGTTGCAAAAATCCAAGTAGCCGAGAGAGTCAGATCCCGAACCGGTTTATAAGTAGATACGAATTTGAATTCATTGGTTACATCTTGGTTTGCCGGGAAATATCCGCTTCCGTAAACGGGGAAGTTATAACGGGTTTCGCTTAATGTATATCCCAGCCACCCGGTCAGTTTACCGAATTTCTTTTGTATCAGCAAATCCATCCCTCGGGAATACCCTTTTCCGGTGTAGAAAAATGTTTGGTATTCGGAATTATCAAGCAAGGAAGGAGCAAATCTCAATGTATACTCGCTCAGGTTATCCAACTTTTTATAATATGCTTCCAGGTCGAACAAAAAGTCCTTTGTTTCGTAGCTTCCTCCGGCAATAAAATGAATCGCATGGCTGACAGGTATGCCTTTATCGTCCGACAACAACCAAATGTCGCGACTTCCCGCAGAAATATCTTCCCGGACAATGCGGTTGACAAACTGCGAATAATATCCTGCCGAAGCTTTGAAAGTAGTCCGGGCATTCATTTTATAGAAAGTCTGGAAACGGGGTTCCGGGTATATTTTGGAAGTGACATCATAATAAGAAAACCTTATTCCCGGCAGGATTGTAAACTTTTCTCCAAAAGTATATCGGTTTTGCAGATAACCGGAAATAAGATTCCCTTTATTTTTCATATTCAAAATATCTGTTGTGTCAGTCTTGGAATATCGGTAATCGATCCCATAGTTGGAATAATTGATCCCGAATTCCAATTTGTTTTTTCTGCTGATCCTTAATTCATTATCAATCTTAAGAGAATAATCTTTCAAGTCATTGTCTTCATTTGTATTTTGATCAAACAACACATCCACTTTCCCTACACTTGAAGTTGTCGTATTATTTTGCCGGTCTCTCAAACTGGAATAATTCGAGAATGAAGCCAATATATTCGAATAGAAACGGTTGTTCCAATTTCTTGACCATTTCAGGCTGCTTCCTACATTTCCCCAATTTGTTTTATCGGTCAAACTTCCGCTCATGAATGAGCTTCCGAATCCGTCGCGGGAATTGTCCAATTTATCCTCGCCGTTGAAGAAACTGAGGGAGACAATATCTTTTGAGGTCAGGTTGAGTGTTAATTTTGCATTCAGATCGTAAAAATAGGAATCCGGCTTTTCTTGGTTTCGGGAATTGAATTGGCCTCCGGGCCCGCCCGACATGCTTTGTTGATTCTCGGAATAAACATCCGTAAACTTATCGTACATAAAACTTTGGAATGAACGTCTTCCGGCAATAAAAAAGGATCCTTTTTCGTTGAACGGAACTTCCATAAAGGCGTTGATACCCAGGAAACCGATGTCTCCTCCCATGTTAAACTCCTTATCATTGCCTGTCTTCCCTACAATCTCCATAACACTCGACAATCTTCCGCCGTATTTGGCGTCGAATCCTCCTTTATGTAATTGTACATCTTTTACCGCATTGGTATTAAAAGCGCTGAAAACCCCCATCAGATGTTCTTGATGATAAATCGTAAATCCGTCATATAATACCAGATTTTGGTCGGGAGTTCCACCCCTTACATACATGCCGGCAGAAGATTCGTTACTTCCCGCTATACCCGGCATCAATTGAAAAGTACGGAAAAGATCTTTTTCCCCCAATGCCAGCAAATCGGCAATCTTTGCGGCTGTGGTACGGATTACACCGATCGACAATTCCGGGACTTTCAATACATCTTCTCTTTCTTTGACAATTACCACTTCATCCAATGTATTGAAAGCGGGTAACAGTTCCACTTGTAGACTTTCTGTACTGATCTCGGGAGACAAATAGAAACGTTGAGTCTCATATCCGAGGTATTTGAAAATCA
>DAIQOU010000033.1:0-13578 GCA_036787725.1 Bacteroidales bacterium | reverse complement strand
ATCTCGGGAGACAAATAGAAACGTTGAGTCTCATATCCGAGGTATTTGAAAATCAATGTTTCGGTATCGGAAGGCACATTATATAAAGTAAAATATCCGTCATTGTTGGTTGTTGCCGACAAATTATGTCCTTCTACATAGACAGAAGCAAAAGGCAAAGGCTCTCCGTTGGTTTGGTCTTTGATTCGTCCCGACACTGTGAGATTGTATTTGCTTGCTTTTCCTTGATAATGAGTATTCTCTTGTTTGGTTCGGTTTCTCGGGAGGTTCTTTTTTAATACAATACAATAAGCTCCCGATTGGTCTTCATAATACGATAAGTCGGGAAAAGTTCTGAAAATCACATCAAAAGCCAATTGGCGCCGGGTTCCCAGATAAACATAATCAAACTTGTATGTACTCACCAATGCCGAATCGTACTTCAGGTCTAATTGATATTTATTCCTGAAATCCTCGAGTACTTCAATCAGAGGTTTACCGAAATACTTTTCCCTGACGAGTATTGTATCTTGTTGAGAGAAGACCTTAGAACAAATCACTGCCAAAAAAAGAAATAGGATCGTAACCGGCTTATTCATAGATATTCCATTAATTTGGCGACAATGATAATTCTTTTCCCGGACATATGCAGGGAAAATCGCCGGACAGCCCGAATGTTTCTATGAATAGTGATTTTCAATCGAAGTTTCTTTTATCGAGAGTTAAATCCTATCGGCGAAAATGAGTAATAAACCGGTTGATAGAAGCGGTTTACGATTTCATCATAAAATTTGGTTTGTATCACATTCTTATCCGGCAATAACTTTCAATGCCTTCTATAGCAACGATAAAGAATGTTTTTTCTATAACAAATGACCAAATGAAGATACGTACCTTTACCGGATATTATCTTTTTAAGAACTATTGTTAATTTTCGAATGAATATTCTTGCTTGCCTGTCTAAAAACCTTTTGATCTTCCAATTGTTACTACATAACAAGGAATGTTTAATGAAAGGTCGTGCGGAACAACTTACGGATCAATGATCGGAATCCATAGATTGTATTCCGGAAAAGGATGTTTTTCAAACTTTAAGAAAGAATCATTGATTCCTGTTCCATACGACCTTTATAAAAAATAATGTATGAATAAAGAAGAAAAAATAGAAAAAGCGCCGGATTATTTGAGCGATCCTCATTTAAGTAGAGGAACCAAAGAATTTTTGAAAGTACTGAATGCCGGCGATAAACCGGTGGAATCTTTACCCGTGAAAGAAGCAAGAGAAGTATTGATAAATGCACAGGCCTCCGTGAAAGTGGATTTATCGGGGATTGAAGAATCGGAAAAAACAATTATTGCCGACGGGTATACTGTTAAATTGAATATTGTGAGGCCCGAAGGAGTAAACGAAAAGCTTCCCGTTTTTATTTTCATTCATGGAGGCGGTTGGGTATTGGGTGATTATCCTACACATAAACGCTTGGTTCGCGATTTGGTGGTTGCTTCCGGATATGTTTCCGTATTTGTCAATTATACTCCTTCTCCGGAGGCGAAATTTCCCCAAGCCGTTAATGAAATTTATGCTGCGGTGAGATGGGTTGCCCGACATGGAGAGGAGATAAATGCAGACGGTACTCGTTTGGCTGTTGTAGGCAACAGTGTGGGCGGTAACATGACAATGGTTACATGTTTGAAAGCAAAGGAAAATAACGGTCCTGAAATAAAATGCCAACTGCTTTTGTGGCCGGTTACGGATGCAACGTTCGATTGGGAATCCTGGCGAAAATACGGAGAACAGCGATTCCTCACTTCAAGCCTGATGAAATGGATGTTTGACCTTTACACTACGGATGAAGAGGAAAGAAGCCATATTTATTTGTCTCCTTTAAAAGCCTCTCCCGAACAATTAAAAGGATTGCCTCCGACGCTGATTGAGGTGGCCGAAAATGATATTTTAAGAGATCAGGGAGAAGCGTTGGGAAGAAAATTAGATGAAGCCGGCGTGGAGGTGACGACCCTTCGGTTTAATGGTGTGATACACGATTGGGGCATGTTAAACGGATTTGTAAATCTTCCCGAAACGAAATCCCTTATTCTGAATTCGGCCGCGATGCTTAAGCATTATCTCAAGTGAACAAACAAATTATCAAAAAGATTCTTTGTATCTCCATTCAATATAAGGAATCTTTTTACGTTTTTTAATAGGAAAAGGAAGCGAGGCCGGAACAAAAAGGCATTCCGGTTTGTAATAATTAAAAAATAAAAGTATGAGAACAACGATGTATTTAATTATCGGGATACTATGTATGCTGTTTCTTTCTTGTTCTTCAATGAAAACCGATCCCGAGAAAATAAAAGAAGTAAGCATGAAAGTGGAATCCAACGATTTTACGATCGATGTCACTACGGCTAATCCGTTAAGAGGGAAACAAATTCACTTATCTTACGGATATGATCTCCGAATAAAAAACGATTCTGCCATTGCATTTTTACCTTATTTTGGGGTAGCAAGAAGCGCTCCTTACGGGGGAGGGGAAGGAGGAATTAAATTTGCCGAACCGATGAGGGAATATACCTCTTTGCCCAATAAAAAAGGCAACGGTTGGGATATTAAGTTCAAAGTAAATACCCATCCGTATAATTATGAGGTATCTGTAAATGTATTCAACAACGGCAGCAGTACTATTTATGTGAGTTCCTACGAACGGGATCCCATCACATTCAACGGCACGGTCAAGTAAAACAATTTAACTGCTTTTTGCCAACAGTTTGTATATTTCCTGTTGAGCCCATACTTTCACCGGATTATCGTTGCGGACAAAAATATTATTCAGATTCTCATCAATGCGACAGGCTTTTACATTGTCTTGCAGTTGAATTTGTAAAATAGTGATTATTTTTTGTTTTATTTCCGGGGATAAAACGGGAAAAGCTGTTTCGATACGTCGATAAAGGTTTCGTTTCATCCAGTCGGCAGAAGTTAAATATACGTTTTCTTCACCTGCATTATAAAAATACCAGATGCGGGCGTGTTCCAGAAAACGGTCGACAATCCGGATAATGCGAATGTTTTTACTGTAGGGCTGATCGGGAACCAAACAACAAATACCTCGGATAATTAAATCAATCTCTACACCGGCTTCGCTTGCTTTGTACAATTCATTAATCATATAGGGGTCTTGCAAGGCATTCATTTTTAGTATAATTCTTCCTTTCATTCCTTTTTTTACATGATTGATTTCCCTCCTTATCATTCGTTTCAGTTCCGGGACCATATTGAATTGGGCTACCAATAATTGTCTGAAATTCGTATGAATTTTAGCCTCAAAAACATTGAACACATTTTCGATTTCTTTATTCAGTCGTTTATTTCCGGTGATAATTGCCATATCGGAATACAATTGGGCTGTTTTTTCGTTAAAGTTACCTGTACTCAGATAAGAGTAAGTTCTTCCCGGTTTACCGGAAGGGAGATTTTTTTCTTTTACAAAGGCTAATTTTGCATGCACCTTCAGTCCCGGCAGGCTGTAAAGAATTCGAATCCCGGCTTGTTTCATGGTTTCGGCAGTATGCAGATTATTTTCTTCATCAAAACGAGCTTTGAGCTCTACAAATACGGTAACTTTCTTCCCTTGTTGTGCTGCCGTAATGAGGCTGTTGATTACGGCGGAGTTTTCCGCAACACGGTATTGAGTCAGTTTGATTTCATCTACTTGTTTGTCAAACGCTGCTTCCATCAGAAACCAGATGAAATAGTCAAAGGTATGATAAGGATAATGCAAGAAGATGTCTTGTTTACGTATAACTTTGAATATCCGGTTGGTATTTTCCAACAAAGAAATATGGAGTGGTTGCCATTTTTCATAAACCAATTCAGCGCCTTTGGGATTGGGAAGTTTAATTAAATCTTCCATCGACAAATGCGGATTATCGGGGACAATATCTTCTTGGCGGATGTTGAAAGCTTCGCAAATATAGTTCAAGAAATCCGGTGGTATATTCCGATCGGTTACAAACCGGCTGAGGTCGCCGATTTTTCTTTTTTTGACTTTTTTAATGATATTTATCGCCAGTTCGTTTCCGATTGCCTGCTCTTCGTCAATATAGATATCTGCATCTCGGGAGATTTTTACGCTATAAGAATCTACCAGTTGAAAACCGGGAAATACCGTTTCTAAGTTGGATGCGATGATGTCTTCTACAAACATATAACAGGATTTTCCGCCATAAGAAGGCAATTCTATAAAACGTGGGACTTTAGAATGAGGAATTTTAATAATGGCATAATAATAATCCGGAATATCTTTTTTAGTTAATCGTACCACACGATACAATCTTCCGTCTCGAATAAAAAAACGGATATCGTCTTTCATGATCATTACCGGCTCGATGAAAGGAAAAATTTCTTCATTAAAATATTGACGGATAAAAGATGTATGCTCATCGTTGGCTATTTCTTCATTGCTTAAATAGAGCATAATACCTTGTCTTTTCAGCTCCGGAATAATTTGTTTTCTGAAAATAGAAAATAATTTTTGTTGTTGTCGGGTCACTTCTGTGGTGATTTCTTCCAATATATGTTCGGCTTCTTCCGTACTTTCCTCCGAACGTATTTTTTTCATGATGATTCCCCGATGCTCCGAAACCCTTACTTTATAAAATTCTTCTAAATTGGAAGCATGTATAGATAGAAACTTAATTCTTTCATAAATGGGCATAGAATCGGTTTCGGATTCCAATAAAACCCTGTAGTTGAACGAAAGCCAACTGATGTCCCGGTTAAAATAGTTATAATTGTTTATGTCTTTCATCTCTTGAATACTTCTTCTAAAGCGTAAATATATTAATTTTGTCGAAAGAATAAAAAAGCGAATGTTAAAAATAGGATTGATATCGGATACACATGCTTACCGGGACGAGAAATATGGACACTATTTTTCTTCATGTGATGAAATTTGGCATGCCGGCGATATCGGCAGTTTGGACGTATTAAATTATTTGCGTTCCATTGCAACGGTACGGGCAGTCTACGGTAATATTGACGGACAAGAAATCCGGAGCGAGTGTCCGAAAAACCTGAGGTTCCGGGCAGAAGAGACAGATGTTTGGATCACCCATATAGGAGGTTATCCGGGGAGATATGCTCCTGAAGTGAAGCCTGTACTGTGTTCCGACCCTCCGCAGCTATTCATTTGCGGCCATTCGCATATCCTTAAAGTACAATATGATTCCCGATTAAAATTATTACATATAAACCCCGGAGCTGCCGGTAAATTCGGTTTTCATCAAGTACGTACATTGATTCGTTTCAATATTAATAAGAAGGAGATTAAGGATCTGGAGGTAATCGAATTGGCTGAATAAGTTATGAAAAATATACAAATGGTGGATTTAACCACCCAATATGAAACTATTTGCAGAGAGATGGATGATGCCATTCTGAATACGGTCCGTTCCGGAAAATATATAAATGGTCCGCAGGTGGACCGGTTTGCCGGACAGCTTTCCTCCTTTACGGGGGCACGGTATGTGATCCCCTGTGCCAACGGTACCGATGCTTTACAAATAGCACTAATGGCTTTAAATCTTCGGCCCGGGGATGAGGTTATCATTCCTGCATTCACCTATGCTGCTGCCATAGAAGTGGCTATATTATTGGGTTTGGCTCCGATATTGGTCGATGTGGATCCGTTGACTTACAATATAGATCCGGAGAGGATTATTGAAGCTATCTCGTCTAAAACGAAAGCTGTTATTCCCGTACATTTATTCGGGCACACTTGCCATATGGATCCGATTAAAAAGCTTTGTCGTACGCGAGGGATTCATATTATTGAAGATAATGCACAAAGTATCGGAGCTGTTTATACTTTTCCCGATGGAAAGAACCGACAAGCCGGAACCATCGGAGATATCGGAACATTGTCTTTTTTTCCCAGTAAAAACCTGGGATGTTATGGCGACGGAGGGGCTATGCTTACAGATGATGAAGAGTTGGCCGAAAAGTTAAGGATGATTGCCACGCATGGACAGCAGAAAAAATATCGCCATGAAATTATTGGATGTAACTCTCGCTTGGATACATTGCAGGCAGCCGTTTTAGAGGTGAAGTTAAAGTATTTGGAGGCTTATATCAAGGCTCGTCAACAGGCGGCAGCCTATTATGAAGAAGGATTGCATGTGCTTAAGGAACACATAGAAACACCTTGCGAAATGACTTATTCGACTCATGTATTTCATCAATATACAATTCAGGTAAAAAAAGGAAAGAGGGACTCATTGCAACGTTATTTGAAGGAACACGACATACCGAGTATGGTTTATTATCCGGTTCCGCTGCAAAAACAAAATGCATTTCGTAACGTAAGCCGGATAAGAGGGGATTTGGAGATAACTAACCGGCTTTGTGAATCGGTTTTATCCCTTCCCATGCATACAGAATTAGATATAGAGCAGCAAGATTATATTATTCATACAATAAAGGAATTTTTTCAATATAATTAAAACATGAAAAACTATCAGGTACATCCTACAGCAATTATTGATCCCGGCTGTCAAATAGGAAAGGGGACGACTATTTGGCATTTTTCTCATCTTATGTCGGAAGCTGTAGTGGGGGAGGGCTGCAATATCGGCCAAAATGTGTTTATTGCATCCGGAGTGGTGATCGGAAATAATGTGAAAATTCAAAATAATGTTTCGGTTTATACCGGAGTAAATTGTGAAGATGATGTTTTTTTGGGCCCGTCTTGTGTTTTTACCAATGTTATTAATCCGAGAAGTGCTTTTCCCCGCAAAAAAGAGTTTCGGGAAACAATCGTAAGAAGAGGAGCGACCATAGGTGCGAATGCTACCATTTTGTGCGGATGTACCATTGGAGAATATGCTATGATAGGAGCGGGAACTGTTTTGACAAAGGACGTACTGCCTTATGCATTGGTAGTGGGGAACCCCGGGAGGCAGATCGGATGGGTTAGCCGGGCCGGTTATACATTGAGTTTTGATGAGAAAGGAATTGCTGTATGCAAAGAAAATAATGAACAGTATAAATTGAAGGAAGGTCGTGTTTATGCTATGGAGTAATCGATTTTATCGAAGGCTAAGGGAAGCAGATCTCGCGCTGAAGAAATAACATAGATTTGTTTTGTTCCGCAGAGTAAAATGCGAATGGAATTCTTAAACCGCATTTCAGCTTCAAGAAGAACTTGTCGGCAAGCTCCGCAGGGAGAAATAAAAGGAACAAAGTTTTCCCCGGTAAAAGCGGTTATTGCCATGAGTACTATTGCCCGATTCGGATATTGGGAATTTGCATAAAAGAGGGCGGTTCGTTCGGCACACAACCCGGAGGGATAAGCTGCATTTTCTTGATTGCTTCCGGTGAGAATGACTCCGTTGTCCAAAAGGAGTGCAGCTCCTACTCGAAATCCGGAATAAGGGGCATAAGCATGTTGAGTTATTTTTTGAGATTCCTCAACTAATTTTTGTTCTCGGTTGTTTAATTCATTGTAAGAGCAAGTGTGTATATTTACTGTAATATTTAATTCTTTCATGACATGTTTTTTTGCAAAAATACCGGATATTCCCGAGATACAAAATTATATATGATTTTATTGATTCTGATGATAGCGGGATGGATGATCCCTGCCCCGGCTGTCGGACAAAAGAAGAATCAAAAATATGTGAATTATATTGAGAAATATTCCAAGATAGCGATGAAGAATCAAAAGGATTATAAAATACCGGCCAGTATTATATTGGCACAGGGATTGTTGGAGTCCGGGGCCGGAGAAAGTGCTCTAACCAAAAAATCAAATAATCATTTTGGAATTAAGTGCCATAGTAACTGGACGGGAGGCCGCGTATATCATGATGATGATAAAAAAGATGATTGTTTCCGGAAATATAAAAATGCAGATGAGTCATTTCGAGATCATGCTCTTTTTTTACAACGCCCTAATTATTCCAGTTTGTTTACGTTGGATATTCATGACTACAAAGGATGGGCGCGAGGCTTACAAAGAAGAGGCTATGCTACCGATAAAGCTTATGCCAACAAATTAATCAAGTTGATTGAAGATTATGAGCTGTACGTATATGATAAGGGTGGAAAGAATACCTCTAAAAACGACAAGAAAGATAAAAATAAAACCGACGATAAGAAAGAGCAACCGGCGGTAGCCGATAAAGGAAAAGGAAGTTCTTCCCCTAAAGAATTAGTCAAAAAATCCAGAACAGTATATAAAACGCACGGATTGCTGTATGTTATTGCTCAGCAAAACGACAGTTTTGAATCGGTGGCTCTTGATCTGGATTTTAAAGCAAAAACATTGGCTAAGTATAATGAGGTTCCGGAAGATTTTCCATTAAATAAAGGTGATATTGTTTATCTGGAGAAAAAGAAGAGTAAAGCAGATGTGCCGTTCTACGAGCATGTGGTACAGATTGGAGAGTCCATGCATGGTATTTGTCAAAAATACGGAGTAAAGCTTTCCAATGTTTATAAACTGAATAGGAAAAATGCTGAATATGTGCCCTTGGAAGGAGATGTATTGAGATTACGTTAACCGGCTAAGTAAAATACAATTGAACTTTCTGAGAAAAAAAAAGAACGGATTAAGCGGGTATTTATTAAAACAAAAAGGCATTCCGCTTTCCGAACATATCCCTTGTGCTACCGGGTTGCAGCTTCAGGTTGTCATTCCTTGTTATAATGAGCCCGGGTTAACCGATACATTGAACAGTTTGCTCGGTTGCTCTCGGAACGGGTTTGGAACAGAAGTGATTGTTCTTATTAATTCCTATGAAAATACATCTTCCGATATTTTGTGTCAAAATGAACATTCTTTTCGGAAAGCCGGTCAAATGGCAGCATTGTATAATAGGGGAAATTTTAAGATTGTTCCTTTGTCCGTGTCTTTTCCCGGTAACAAGACCGGCGCCGGGCTGCCTCGGAAAACCGGAATGGATGAAGCTCTGAGACGCTTGGTACGAGCGGGAAAAGAGGATGGAATTATAGTATCTTTGGATGCGGATTGTACCGTAAAAGAGAATTACTTGGAGGAAATCTATCATTATTTCAACGATTTGTCTGTTTGCTCTGCAACTATCCGATTCCGCCATCCCGTGGAGCAATTGCATGAAAATGATCCGTTAAAGAAAGCAATGTCGGTTTATGAAACTTATTTGCACTATTATAAAAAAGCATTGGAATTTACCGGTTATCCGTATGCTTATTATACAGTAGGATCGGCGTTTGCGGTAAGGGCGTCTGTTTATGCCAATGCAGGAGGAATGGGAAAACAACAAGCCGGAGAAGATTTTTATTTTCTGCAAAAAGTCTTTCCAATGGGTAAAACGGCAGAAATAACTGCTACGGAAGTATATCCGGCTGCTAGACTTTCCGATCGGGTGCCTTTCGGTACCGGCCCTGCATTGACAGATATGTTGGTCAAGAATAATTTTACTAAATATACTTATTCATTGGATGCATTCCGACTGCTGAAAGCAGTATTTGATCAAATAGATTCATTTTACGATAAATCAGAAACAGAGATCGGGCAACTCCTTGATAAATTGCCGGAACCGATACAATCTTTTTTGTATGCAGATTTGTTTGTAAAACAACTAATGATTGTGAAAGACAATACTTCGTCGCTCCCGGCTTTCCGGAAACGTTTTTTTCATTATTTCAATGCTTTCAAAATATTGAAATACCTGAATTATGTTCATCCTCATTATTTTGAGTTAAAAGAAGTCCGGGAAGAATATGAGAATTTGCTTCAAGAGGTAGAAAGACCTTGCTAAAGAAGAGAAATTGGCAAGAATAGAAAAAAGTGTCTCTTTGTTCGGCCGAACTTCTCGGCTTTTAAATAACACCGGTTTCTACTAAAAGAACTACCCGTTCGGTTCCCGCATCTTTGCCCAGCGGATCGTAATCGGATTTCAAACTGGCTCCGAACATTCCCGCAAAAATATTCCAGAATCCGGCTCTGAACGGCCCTAAAAATGCTTTAACCAAGTCATAAGAAGTTTGATTGCATTCCCGGTCTATCAGTTTAATCAATAATTTTCCTTGAGATAACGTCATCTTTTTTAAGATGGGTTTATACTGGGCAAACAATTCTTTTTCCATTCGTTTAAGATGCCTTTCCCGGGACTTTTCGTCCGGAAGTGTCTCTATGTATTCATAGGTTTCGATTAATGTAGAATAGATCAGTTTGGCATAAGGTAATGTTTTCTTGACGTCTCTTACCAATTTCCGATATTGAGCTTCTTCTTTTTCGTTTCGGAACTCGAAAGGAGGAAACACCACTACATCCGGAAGAACCACGACTTTCATACTGTCGCCTGATTCGGTACGGATATAGTAACTTCCCGGAACGGATTGGGCATATCCCAAAAAAGAAAAACCGGAACATACTATTGCCAAGAAGAGCAATTTCATTTTCATTTAAGCGTTGAGAGTTTCCAATTTTTATTTTTTATCAAAAAATAAAAATTCTTCTCTTACAAAGGTAGCACATTTTGATTTATGCTTATATTTGCACCTTATTAAAAGATGTAATATTTAACCAAAACTTAGTATGAAACAGTCCTTAACAGCAGGAATGCTATGCTTTTTCCTGTACTTTACTTTCCCTTTTTCTGTGTATTCATTTTACAATGAGTCTCTTACCTTTGGAGATCCGAGGTCTTTATCGTTAGGAAATGTTCGAGCGTTGAGTCGCCAATTGGGAAATCCTGCTTCTTTATCTTTTCGAGAAAAGCCCTTGATCGGAATAACGGTACACAACCGGTTTGAAATGAAAGAGCTGAATACCGGTGAAGGGTATATCTTATTTCCGAATGCATGGCTGGATACCGGTATGAAAATTGCTCGTTTCGGGTATTCCGATTATGAGTTATGGTCCGGGACGTTCGGTCTTTCCAAAAAGATCACTCCGTTTTTTTCGTTGGGATGCAACATGCATTACAGTTATGAGCGAATAAGCCCGGATGAAAGCCGATCTGTCTTACAAACTGATATCGGTATGTATTTTCGTTTGTCGGAGAAAGTGGAGGCAGGTTTATTGGCTGAAAATCCGCTCAGTAATGATCCTTATACCGTTTTTGCTCTTCGTGGAGGAATCGGTTGGCAAGTGTATCCTTCCTGTTTATTGTTAATCGAATTTTTTTCTGATTTTAATCAGCAGTTTAATCTGTCGATGGGAGTCGAGTATGAATTATTGGAACAATGGGTGCTGAGGGCCGGATTTCGCACCGATCCGGGAACTCCGACTTTTGGACTGGCCTATTCTGTTCGTTCGTATACTGTTGATTTTCATTATTCTAATCATTATTTATTGGGAAACAGTACTTCGTTGGGAGTTTCCTTTCACTTTTAACCCTTGAAAAGTCATGAAGAAATTAATATGTACGGGAGCGCTCTTGTTGATCGCACTTATGGGAATCGCACAGATCGAATCGGGAAATACGGCGTGGATGGAATACCTGGAAGAATTATCCGAAACAGAATCCGGTTCTCTAGAAGATCTGTACGATGAATTGTCCTACCTTTCCGAACATCCGTTTAATATCCATACTGTGACAAAAAATGAGTTGAACCAATTGCCTTTCTTGTCGGAAATTCAAATTGAAAATGTATTGTATTATGTGTACAAATACGGTCCGTTGGTCAGCCTGTATGAACTGAGAAATGTAGAGGGATTGGATATGCAAACGATTATGAGATTACTTCCGTTTGTGTATATCGGTGAGCCGGAGGGATCGAAAGAAAAGTTGGCCCCTCGCAAAATACTTCGATCCGGAAGGCAAGAACTGATTCTTCGTGCTGATTACACATTTCAACAGAAAGCCGGATATGAACGCGTATCCGATGAGGAGCGGGAAGCCGGACCCGGGAAGTATTATGTGGGAGAAAACTATTATTTATCATTTAAATACGGGTTTCAATATAAAGATAAGATACAATTCGGATGGACGGGTGAAAAGGATAAGGGAGAAGCTTTTTGGAACCATTATCATAAAGGATTTGATTTTTATTCGGCTCACTTGGTCCTGAAAAATATTGGTATTATGCGCTCTCTTTATTTGGGTGATTATCGGTTATCTTTTGGAGAAGGATTGGTATTGAATACAGATTTTTCCATGGGAAAAACATCCGATGTGATTAATATTACCAAGAAAAATGCCGGAGTTAAACGACATTATTCTACCGGCGAAAGTAATTTTTTTCGAGGAGTTGCTACCCAAATTCAATTGAAGAATACGTTACTTACATTTTTTTATTCGCATCGGGAGCCGGATGCCAATGCGGACAGTGCAACTATTTTCGGATTCAAAACGGACGGATATAATCGCACACTCAACGACCTTAAAAAGAGAAGACAGGCAACCGTTAATCTTGCCGGAGGAAATGTCGGTTGGCAAAACGGAACTTTTACAGCCGGTTTTACGGGAGTTTATTACCATTTTGGGGGCAAAGAACTGAATCCCGAGGAAAGATTGTATAACCTTCATTATTTTCGGGGTAAAGAAAATTTCAATGCCGGTGTTCATTACGGAATTCAACGGAAGAAGTTCGTTTTTCGCGGAGAAACCGGCGTGGATCGGAACGGAAAAAGGGCCACTGTCAATACGCTGCAAATTGATCCTGGTTCAGTGTTGGGGCTTGCTTTTTCTTATCGGAATTATGATAAAGGATATGCTGCTCAATATGCCGGCGCTTTTGGAGAGTCTTCTTCGGTGCAGAATGAGTCGGGATTCTATGGCGGAATACAACTGAAATTTCTGAAGTATTGGGAGGCTGCGGCCTATGTGGATTTTTTCAAATTTCCTTGGTTAAGGTATGGAATTGATGCACCTTCGGAAGGAAAAGATGCATTGATTCAACTGACTTATAAGCCTAATTCAAGGACAAATTTAATGATAAGATATAAATACAAAGAAAAGGCGAAAAATCATACAGATCTTGATGCAAACCGAGTTATATTGCCCGGCGAACAACATCGCATACGTATCCAATTGAATCACCAACCGGGAAAAGTTTGGGCTGTAAAGACGCAATTTGATTATCACCTGTTAATCAATCCTTTTGCTTCTCGCAGTTCAGGGAGGGCTTTTTCGCAATCGTTGTCTTATAAACCGCAACGGCTGCCTTTTACTTGTGATCTCGGATATGCTTATTTTAATACGGACGATTGGAATACCCGCATCACGATGTATGAAAAAAATATTCTCTATTCTTTCGGGTTTCCGTCCTTGTATGGAGAAGGGTTCAGGTATTATTCCGTTTTAAAATTTTCTTTATTAAAAGACCTTGCTTTTTATCTTAAAATAGCCGGTACCCGTTATTTCGATCGGAATAAGATCGGATCGGGGGCCGAAGAAATCGAAGGAAAAGACGTAACGGATTTGTACTGTTTGATGCGATTGAAGTTTTAATCGTTCGGGTCCGGAAAGGATAGATTGAATTAATAAGTATTGATTAAAAAATCTTTTTATTTATGATTAAATGAGATAGATAATAATTTTGATGAAACCATCTATATTTGTATAGATTTTACGATACACGTTAATTAAAAATATTATATTTTGAAT
>DAIQOU010000032.1:12773-18445 GCA_036787725.1 Bacteroidales bacterium | reverse complement strand
TTATCAAGCAGAATATGCTCCGGCTAAAGATTTTTATGAGGTAACTAAAAAATTTCATGATAACGGTATTATTAAATCCCGAGGAAAACAATTGGGTAGAGTTAAGTTTGGTATCTGGGAATATTTTGACGAAACCGGCCGAAACGGATGAATCGGGAAAAGAAATAACTCTCTGTTATTGGAAAGTTTCGTACGAGGACCATTCATATGTACATCACGGTCAGATCGAGGGTAATACCGGAGAATGGACAGAATTCCTGCAAGGTATAATACGGATCAGGTAGACCTTGGATTATCTTCTACAATTAACATTTTAATACCTCTCCAAATACAATGATTAAAGCAAACGACTTACCGCTTCCCAACTCCCTCTCCACCGATTTCCGATCGGAAGTTATTATTGCTTCCTTGATCGAGCAAGGCATGGATCCCGAATCGATTCAAATTGTCCGGGAAGGAACAGACCGAAGAAACTTTTCGAAAGATATAGAAGAGATATCTCGGCACTATTCGGTCGAAGACCTGCAAGAATACCTCTGTGTGAAAGTCAACCGGGAAGGAATGTACGATATGCTGCCGGAAGGAATCTTTCATCAACCCGTTCACCGAAGGGGGGAGCCCGATAAGGAAGACCTTATTGATGAAATAAAGGTTCACCGCGAAGAAGAATTCTTTGCCCGCAAATTCTTTCATCTGTTTGAACAAGCAGCCGATAAAATGTTGGTTGACGCTTACCTCCACGAAACCAAGTACGACCGCAAAACCACTCATCGGGAATTTGTTACTCTTTTTGAACCGTATTGGCCGGTATTGAAGGAACTGAATCAAAAGCAAGCTGTATTTTTCATGCACATCATCCCGGTATTACATAAAATCAGAACGGACTTCAGAGCTGTTGAAGAAGCCTTTTCTCTCATTTTGAGTGTCCCGGTCCGTATTACGCCGGTAAGCCTCCCGGCAAAAAAAGCGGAACGTTATTTCGAATCACAATTGAACGGTCACCGCACCGGAACGGATTTCGTATTGGGCAATACTTTTGATGATGGAGAACTTGATCTTAAATTGACTGTTGGTCCCGTCTCGGCACTCCGAATGCGGGATTTCCTCGAAACAGCTCAAGGGTACCGTATTCTCGAAGAGCTTTGCGACTTATTCCTCCCCGTTAATTTATTCGTTGTAAAAGAATTCAAAACAGCTCCCGAAGATTCCGTTTTCCGATTGTCGGACGAAACGGAAACTACATTTTTAGGGATCAATTCGTTCATATGACCCGGCAAACCGAGCCGGGTTCACCGCACAAAAGAACAATCGGCTTTCCGACACTTCGCATCCGGGAATTACACAACCAATAAATATTGTATCTTTACACTTTCATTTATCCTCTTTTGCATCATGATTCCCGAAATTCAAATACAAGAATACAATTATTCCCTCCCCGAAGAAAGGATTGCCAAGTTTCCCTTAAAGCAGAGGGATCGATCCAAACTGCTGGTTTATAAAAACGGTGAGATAACGGAAGATACATTTAACCGGTTGCACCGGTTTCTTCCGGAGAATTCGCTCCTGGTATTCAATAATACCAAAGTAATCCGGGCCCGGTTACTTTTTGAAAAAGCAACGGGGGCTCAAATCGAAATATTTTGTCTGGAACCTTATTCTCCTTCCGATTATGCTCTCATATTCGCTCAACAACGGGAATGTGTATGGACTTGTATGATCGGGAATGCCAAGAAATGGAAGGAAGGGCCTTTGCTCAAAGAAGTTGCATTCAACGATAAAATCATAAAAATCAGTGCGGAAAAGACCGGCAAGGAAGGTGACACTTACCGAGTAGCCTTTCGCTGGGATAACCCGGAAGTCGATTTTGCCGATTTACTGGAACTGCTGGGAGAATTACCGATCCCGCCTTACCTGAATCGTAAAACCGAAAAAGAGGATCTGGAAACGTATCAAACCGTCTATTCCAAAATAAACGGATCGGTAGCAGCTCCTACAGCCGGACTTCATTTCACGGAAGAAGTATTGGAAAGACTGGCCCAAAAAGGCATCGAAAGGGAAGAAGTCACCTTGCATGTGGGGGCCGGGACATTCAAACCGGTCAAAACAGAAACCATCGACCAACATGTAATGCACAACGAATTCTTTACGATAAAGAAATCCACAATAGAGAAACTGTTGAATGAGGATAAGTATGTCATTGCTGTCGGCACCACTTCCGTGAGAAGTCTGGAAAGCCTTTATTATGCAGGAGTTTGGCTTCACGACCATCCGGATGTCCGTCCCGAAATAATAAATATTGACCAATGGACACCTTATTCATCCGAAAACAACCGGCTTTCGCTCTCGGAATCCCTCACGACCATTCTTGAATCCATGGAACAAAGCAATATGGAAACCCTTCGTTGTTATACCCGTATATTGATCGCTCCCGGATACCGTTTCAAATTGGTAAAAGGAATGATTACGAATTTTCATCAACCTCAAAGTACTCTTCTATTGTTGGTCTCTGCTTTTTTGAGGGGAAACTGGAAAACCATCTACGATTATGCGCTCACTCACGATTTCCGTTTTTTGAGCTACGGAGACAGTTCTTTATTATTATCGGAATGAAGGCAAAGAAGATAAAAAAAGGAATATTAATCCTCCTTTCTTTAGGAGCATTCACCGGTTTAATCTGTTGGGGAGCCAACCGGCTGATAGAGTATAAAACCGCCCGTTTCATTTACAATAATATAAATGATATTCCGGAAAATAAAGTCGGTCTGGTATTGGGAGCCAATAAACACGCTTATGGCGGAATAAATCCCTATTTCACCTACCGGATTAAAGCGGCTGCCGATCTCTATCATGCCGGAAAAGTACGTTATCTGGTAGTAAGCGGCGACAACAGTGTGACTCATTACAACGAACCGGAAGATATGAAACAGGCCCTTATGGAAGCCGGAGTTCCGGAAGAAGCGATCTACTTGGATTATGCCGGTTTTCGCACATTGGATTCGGTAGTCCGCATGAATAAAATATTCGGACAGAGTAAGTTTACGATCATATCACAACCCTTTCACAACGAACGCGCCATTTACATTGCACATCATTACGGATATGAAACGGTTGGTTACAATGCTCGGGATGTCGGCAGAAGAATGGGTTTGAAAGTAAGGATCAGGGAATATTTTGCAAGGGTAAAAGTATTTGTTGATTTCGTCACATTCAAAAAACCGAAATTCCTTGGAGAACCCGTTCCGATCGGATAAAAGAATAGTTAATAATATTTTTGTACTTTTGTTGCCATTCCCGATGAATGACATAAATTAGTTATATATATGAAAATAGGAGATAGAGTGCGTTTCTTGAATGCGGTGGGAGGCGGAATTGTAAGACGGTTTCAAAATAAAGAAATTGTATTGGTAGAAGAACCGGACGGGTTTGAAACGCCGGTACTGATTCGCGAATGTGTGGTGATTGAAGACGAGAAACCACAAATAAAGAGTGGCTCCAAAGCGGCTGTCGAAAAAGTAGATGTTCCTCCGATCGTTCCGGAAACGAAAAAAGAACCGGTGTATGTGGTGGAAGAAATAGGAGGGAAAGACAAATTAAATATATTTCTGGCCTTCTTGCCTATGGATATTAAAGAATTAGGCAAAAGTAATTACGAAGCTTATTTTATTAATGACAGCAATTACTACTTGTTCTTTAACTATATGAGCCGGGAAAACAATGCCTGGCAGATCCGTTATTCCGGAGAAGTCGAACCCAATACCCGCATTTTCATAGAAGAGTTTTCTAAAGAACAACTGAATGAATTGGAAAAAGTCTGCATTCAATTGCTGGCTTATAAGAAAGATAAACCGTTCGGCTTGAAAAATACATACAGCGTAGAACTGAGGATCGACGGAGTCAAATTCTATAAATTGCACAGTTTCACCGACAATGACTTTTTTGAAGAAGATGCATTGGTATATCCCATTATAACTAATGATGTTCCGAAACGGGAGATGCTGGTTTCGGCATCAGACCTGCAAGAAAGCATGAATCAAAAAGTGAGGTTAGATACTTCTCGCCGGAAGCCGGCTCCCGTAAAAAAAGAAAACCCGGCTGCTGTAGTGGAAGTGGATCTGCATATAGAACAATTGCTGGATATAACTTCCGGATTAAGTAATGCAGAAATCCTTGAAATACAACTTGAAAAATTCAATTCGATACTGGAACAATATAAAAACAAAAAGGGACAAAAAATCGTTTTTATCCATGGTAAAGGAGAGGGTGTATTGAGAAATGCCCTCTTAAGTGAACTGAAGAAGAAATATAAAAATTATCCGTATCAAGACGCCTCTTTTAAAGAGTACGGTTTTGGAGCTACCATGATAACCATTAAATAATAGAAGTAAATGAAGAAGTTAATATTTTTAGTCGGTTTTATAACGCTGTTTTCCACTTCCTGCGATGTAGCCAAAAACGTAGCAGGCACTTACAGCTTATTACAATGCGAATACAGTTATAATTCTATTTCGGGATTGAGTTTGGCAGGAGTTAATTTACAAAACATAAATTCAATCTCGTCCTTGAATCCCTTGACAGCCGCAAGTTTGTTGGGAGCTTTTTCTCAACAATCCGTACCTTTACAATTCACCTTGAATCTCAATGTGAAAAACCCGAATCATCAGGCAGCCATCCTCAACGGATTGCAATATATCCTGGAAATCGATGATATCGAAATGACTACCGGAGCCGTCAATTCCCAAATGCAGATTGCCACCGGACAAATTGCTCAATTACCGGTCACTATTGGTTTTGACTTAAAGAAAGCAATGAAAGGAGAAACGGCTGATGCCGTTAAAAACATGGCTTTCAATTTTGTAGGATTGGGAGATCGCTCCACCCGGGTAACTCTCAAATTAAAACCGAATCTGAATATTGGAGGACAACTGTTGGCCAGTCCTATTTATATTCCGGTTTCGTTCACTTACGGAAAAAGTAAATAAACCTCCGATGTCGATTGAAATAGAACGAAAATTCTTGGTACAAGGCGATTTTCTCCCTTTTGTTAAAAGGAAAGAAAAAATCAGTCAAGCTTATTTATGTTCTTCTGTTGAAAGAACGGTTCGGGTGCGTATCAAAGGAGAAAAAGCCTACCTTACCATTAAAGGACCCTCCAATGTCAACGGTTTTTCCCGAATGGAATTCGAATATCCGATTCCCTTACCCGATGCCGAAGAGATGATGAAACTGGCAGCTTCCGGATTCATCGAAAAAGAAAGACATTATGTGGAATATAAAGAACATACTTACGAAGTAGATGTTTTTCACGGGATTCATGAAGGCCTGATTCTTGCCGAGTTGGAATTGGAATCCGAAACGGAGCCATACGAAAAGCCCGATTGGTTGGGAAAAGAAGTGACGGGAGATGAACGATATTATAATGCTTATTTGGCATCCGCAGGAAATAAATAAATCGCGAAAGAAAAGAGCCGGCCTCCATAATAAGAAGACCGGCTCTTTTTGTATCTTCACTAAAACCGACTTCAAAAAGCGAGATTAATGTAATATAGAAATTACCGGAGGAATTGCAAGCAGGGGAAACAAGCCATCGTATAAGGGGGAGAAACTCTGTCATACTGAACAGAGAAACTCTGTTATACTGAACAGGGAAACTCTGTCATACTGAACAGAGAAAC
>DAIQOU010000032.1:0-12673 GCA_036787725.1 Bacteroidales bacterium | reverse complement strand
CGAACAGGAGATCTCCCCTGCTTGCTTATTTCGTTCTCCCCCGAGGGCAGTGTGCCAAAGAGGGCCCCTGTCCTTTTTCGAATCCATACATCCCACGCAGGCAACGGTAAACTCGGGCAAAATTCCAACTAATCAACGGAAAGTATTTACTCGGGCAGAAATGAAACATTTCTTTACCATAAAGAGATTTTCGGGACTTCTCGCAGGAATGTCAACTCAAAATTCATCTTTTTATCTTTTTTTGCAATCCTGATATTGCAATTTTATTACTTTTGTGCTTTGATTGGTATCATTAATTAAAATAAACAAAATAAATTAATAAATTTCTCCAACTGTATGGATTTAATGCAAGAAATAATTGCCCGGGCGAAAGCCGGCAGAAAACGCATCGTACTTCCCGAAGGAACAGAAGAACGCACCCTTATTGCGGCAGATAAGCTCACCGCAGATGGCATTGCCCAAATAATCTTAATCGGCAATCCGGCTGAAATCAAAACGTTAGCCGACAAACTGAATCTGGAGCACATTCAAAAAACTACGGTTATCGACCCGCTAAACCACGAAAAGAAACAAGTCTATACCGATCTTCTGTATGAATTAAGGAAAAACAAAGGAATGACGATGGAACAAGCCGGTCAACTGGCAGAAAATCCGCTTTACTTAGCTTGTTTGATGATTAAAAACGGGGACGCAGACGGAGAAATTGCCGGGGCGCGAAATACCACGGGAGATGTATTGAGGCCGGCATTGCAGATTATAAAAACAGCTCCCGGAATCAGTGTGGTTTCCGGAGCATTTTTAATGTTCACCGATAAAAAAGAATACGGGAAAGACGGAATACTTGTCTTTGCCGACTGTGCCGTGATGCCCGATCCCAATGCAAAGGAACTGGCTGAAATAGCAGTTGCTACGGCACGAACCGCCCAATCGATTGTAGGAGTAGAACCCAAAGTGGCCATGCTCAGTTTTTCTACCAAAGGAAGCGCCAAACATCCCTTGGCAGACAAAGTGATTGAAGCAACACGCCTGGCGCGGGAATTAGACCCGAGTCTGCAAATCGACGGGGAATTGCAAGCCGATGCAGCCCTTGTCCCGGCTGTCGGTCAAAGCAAAGCTCCGGGAAGTCCGGTAGCCGGAGGAGCCAACGTATTGGTATTCCCCAACCTGGAATGCGGAAATATTTCTTATAAACTGGTTCAGCGGCTGGCCGGAGCGGAAGCGGTAGGTCCGATTCTTCAAGGAATGGCAGCTCCCGTAAATGATCTTTCCCGAGGATGCTCTGTGGATGACATTTACAAGATGGTAGCCATTTGCGCCAACCAGGCCATGGGAACAAAATGATAAAAACTAAAAAATAGAAAAGATATGGCAGAACCTATTATTGAGCCGATTGAAAACTTTGGGCTTTCCAAGAAAGATCGTAAGAGATCGTTGTTTTCAAAGATCGGAGTTGTCGGATGCGGAAAAGACGGGAGAAATATTGTACGTCAAACAGCCTCTGCAGGAATAGAGGTAACATTTATTGAGATCTCTCCGGAGAAAATAGAACACGCATGGTGCAAAATTGAAGAGGATCTCGACACCAAGATCGAAAGTTGGGGCCTTACTCCGGGAGAGAAAAAAACCATTTTGGGTCGTATATCGGGTTCGTTGAATTATGAAGACTTGAAAGATTGCGATTTTGTAATCGAATGTGTCCGTTACGATGATCTGACCGGAGAACGAAGCACACAATTACGAAAGGAAGTATTTAGGGAACTGGAAAGGGTTTTGTCTCCGGATGCAATCATTGCAACCAATGCAACCACTGTTATCATCAGTGAGTTGGCCGCAGAGTTAAAGTATAAAGAACGATGCATCAGCATCCATTTTCCGGTAGCTCATTCCGATGCCCGGTTATTGGAAATCGTGAAAGGAATGTATACCTCTCAGGAAGTATATAATAAAGTACTCTTGTTTGCCAAATTGATCAAATACGAAACAATTGATGTACATGAGAGCACCGGTCTGGTCAGTCTCCGGTTGATGGTTACTATCCTGAACGAAGCCTGCCAGATGTTGATGGAAAATGTATCTTCCATGGAAAGTATCGATCGTCTGTTCGAAGTGGTATACGGTATGAGGTTAGGGATTTTCAAGATGGCAGATGTGATCGGAATAGAAAAAATCGTCTCCCTGATGGAAGATATGTTTAATGAATACGGAGATAAAAAATACAAACCTTCTCCCATCCTTTGGAGGCTTTACCGTTCAAAACAGTTGGGAAAAACAACAGGAAAAGGATTTTATGTATATGAAAATGGGAAAGCAACAGGTCCCAACTTGTTTTTTAATTAATTAAATACTCCGGATCAATAATGAAAATATTAATATTAAATTGCGGCAGTTCCTCCATCAAATACAAAATGTTTGATATGGAGAAAGAAATAGAAATGGCCCAGGGAGGAATTGAAAAGATAGGCTTAAAAGGTTCTTTTCTCAAGCTCACTTTACCGGACGGACAAAAAGTAATTCTTGAAGGAGAAATATTGGAACATCGAACCGGCATTGAATATATTCTGGGAGTAATTACGAGCGAAAAATACGGTTGCATCCGATCACTGGAAGAAATCGATGCCGTAGGTCACCGGGTAGTACATGGCGGGGAAAAATTCAATTCCAGTGTTTTGATCGATGACGAAGTTATCAAAAAGATAGAGGAATGCATCGAACTGGCCCCCTTACACAACCCGCCTAACTTAAACGGAATTAATGCCATTAAAGAACTGATACCCAATGTTCCGCAAGTAGGTGTTTTTGACACTGCTTTCCATCAAACCATGCCGGAACATGCCTTTATGTACGGTTTACCTTACTCTTTATATGAGAAGTATGCCATCCGTCGATACGGTTTTCACGGAACCAGCCATCGTTATGTATCCCGCAGAGCTTGTGATTTCCTGGGAATACCCTACGAGAAACAACGGATCATCACTGCCCACATAGGAAACGGGGGATCCGTTGCCGCTATTAAAGACGGCGTATCTGTTGATACTTCGATGGGAATGACTCCGGTAGAAGGCCTGTTAATGGGTACCCGAAGCGGAGATTTGGATGCGGGGGCATTGACATATATTATGGACAAAGAGAATATCGGTTCACAAGCTTTATCTACTATTGTCAATAAATACAGCGGAGTACTCGGGGTTTCTTCTATTTCTTCCGATATGAGGGAAATAGAAAGTGCTGTTGCGGAAGGAAATGAACGAGCAATACTGGCCCTTAAGATGTATGATTATCGCATTAAGAAATATATCGGAGCCTATGCTGCTGCCTTGGGAGGTGTAGATGTGTTGGTTTTCACCGGTGGAGTAGGAGAAAATCAATGGGCTACACGGCAATCGGTATGTGAAGGAATGGAATACATGGGATTGCTTTTTGACTCGGAAGTAAATAAAGGTTTAAGAGGTTGCGAAGCAATCCTCAGTACTCCCGATTCCAAAGTAAAAGTAGTGGTCATCCCTACCGATGAAGAATTCATGATTGCTTCCGACACCCGGGACATCTTAACAAAATAAAATTATCATTGCATTTTATTGTCTATCAAGATTAGGCATACCTTTCTCCCAACCGGGAAACAGAGGTATGCCTTTTCTCCATTACTGCTTCTTTGGGGATTCCTCGGACGAAAGCAATTTATAACCTATTCTGCAAAATATGCACTTTTTCTTTTCACAAAATTCCCGGTTTAATTGTATCAATGCCTGAGTATCTCCCGCATGACGAGCTTGAATGCCCGTTCGGGAAAACAAAGTAACAATTCTGTTTTTCTCCGGGTTGAGAGACTCCAACAAATCCAACGCTTTAGTTATATATCCGGTTTCATTTTTCTTCTTTCCGTAAGCAAACAACACAGGCACCACCGTATTGATAAGAATAATTTCCAACGAGGCTTTCCCCGGTATTTTATTACTCCTTGAAGAAGTCTTTCCAAAGGAATACCGGGTTTTCCAATATTCGGAAATCCCCATAATAAACAGTGCCCGCAGTTCATCCGTACTTTCCGATTCCAGTATCTTAGAAAAAATATATTCCTGATTACGAATCAATCCGGCCAATTGAACCAGTTTGATATGCGGAAAGTTAGCCGGCCTGATCCTTAACTTTTTAAAGGAGGTCGAATCCGGGGACCTTAAATTATACTTTTTTTGAAGGAACCGATATTCCCGTTGTAAAGCAAGATAATAAGCATCTTCACACTCCTCTTCATTCAGTAATCCGGCTTGTCCCAAAAATAAAGCTTCTGTTTGTACAATAGAATCCTTATGCTTCAAAACATACTTCACCGGCAGGCTCTTAGCCAATCGTTCAAAAGCATCATTATTAATTCCGAATCCGAAATTACGGGATAAAGTAATATAAAATACCTCATTCCAATCTCCCCGATACCGGTCCAGCAAGTTATACAATGCTTCTGTTTTTTGTTCTAATCGCTGAAAAGTCAAGGCATCCAACCAATCAGTAAGATACAATCCGGGCACCTCGGAAATTCGATCGGCACAAGCCGGAAAATATTCCTTACTGAACAAGTATTCATAATTTTTCCGGACCGGTTCGGGCACTCGGAGCACTATTTGAGGAATGACTTGTCCATTCTTTCTCCGGATCGGTTCTCCGGGAATCTCCACCACATGTAAGATAACGGAATCATAAGCATCATCCAAGTCATGTTTGTGTTTCATCCAATCGGAGGGAATCCGGTGAATTTCCACATTTCCGGCCCATAATTGATCTCCGATTTTAATTTTCGCATTAAAAAAATCAGGTCCGGCATCCGTATTTCGGATTCCCGGGTCAAGAACAGTAAGAGGTTGTTGATCGGAGGTAAATAGGAGCAACGGGTCATAAAGTTTATGTTGCCAAACATAATGAAGTAAAGCTTCCATTTTTTTCACAGTTTAAAAGTTATTGGTTTTGCAAAGATAAATAAATATTCGAAAGGTAAAACCAAACCCGGATTATTGTTATTTTCATTACCTTTGGAACACATAAATGCATGTAGGATGAATTTACCAAACGGCCAAAACATTAAATACTTCAATATTACTGATGTTGACAGGACGTGGGGTATAGTTGTAACAACAGTTGGTTATCAGCCGGTTCCTCCGGGCAGTTCTTATCCGCATTCTCAACATCCCGAATCTCATATATTTGATCCTCAAAAAGGCAGGATATTAAAAGAATACCAATTGATTTACATATCAAAAGGGAGGGGCTATTTTGAATCCCAATCGTGCAAAAAACAGCCAATAAATGCCGGAACAATCATCCTTTTATTTCCAAACGAATGGCATACCTACGAGCCCGATAAGGATACCGGGTGGTTTGAATACTGGGTCGGTTTCACCGGTATTCATATAGATAACAGAGTAAAAACCGGCTTTTTCACACCCAAATCACCCTTGTTTCATTTAGGATTCAGTTCTTCCATTATCAACATGTACGAAGATATAGTCAATCTTACGAAGGAAGAAAGACCCGGTTATCAGCAAATTATATCGAGTATTGTAGTGTACATACTGGGGTCGGTATATTATAAAAATAAGAATCTGGCACTTACTGACTCTTTTGCCGAAAATAAGATAAACGAAGCCAGAAATATCATGAAACAAGAGATAGAGAGTATTATTTCGTCCGAAGAAATAGCAGAGAGATTAGGGGTGAGTTACTCCTGGTTCAGAAAAATGTTTAAGCAATATGTAGAAGTTTCGCCTGCGCAATACCGGCTCAACCTGAAGTTTTTGCGTTCGAAGGAATTACTGGACACTACAGATTTATCCATTACCGAGATTGCCCATAAGCTTAACTTTGAAACGAGCAGTCGATTTTCTGCTTTCTTTCGCAAGAAAGAAGGAATCCCCCCTTTGCAATACAGAAAGGAGGGACGAGATATCAAGAAATAACAGTAATGGGGATGTCAAGCATAAAAGCATATTTTTTCAGTATACCTGCCACATGTCCTACTCCAATAGAGCAATGATGAGAAGGTCCGGCTTTGCTCCACTTTTTAATAAATTCTTTAACCGGGATCGGGAATTTATATCTGCTATTTATATTACCTATATGGAGAATAGGGCCGGAAACGGACTCTCCTTCCGCCACCAATAAAGACAACCCGGTGTTTCCTTCTACGACCGACAACAAAGTTACCGGTCCCTGTTTCACTGACATCTGAACGGATAAGCCTTTTCCGGGTTTACCGTGATATACAGGGAGAGGCACCAGCTGTACTTTTCCTTCGGCTATTATAAAATGTGCAGGCCCATCGTGTCCCATCAAGATGATATCATCATTAAAATCCATTGCATAAAACTCAGAAAAACAACCCCCTATACCCATTAGTGCCATTATTTTCATTGCTTGGGCATTTTTAACTTCATATTCTCCGGCTATCGGGATATTTCTTCCTGTGAGTAATGTATTGCCCGGAATAACCGAAGTTATGATATTCTCGTACTCACTTCCGCTTGTACCGGCATAATAATAGGCCATCGAACCGAGTTGATATTTATCGATCAACTTATCCAGTGCAACAGATGTACAAGCAGCTCTTTCTATTTCAGCGGAAGAACAAGCACCATCAATGACGAAGGCTTTTGTAAATTCTTCTGTTTTTTGTTTTATCTCTTTCCCGGTAACGTCTTTTCTTATCCCGGCCAATTCGCACATTTCCAATACTTCTATATGTATACCGAATACCGTACTTTGCAACGTCAGATCGGAATAAACATCTACCATTCCCCCATAGTAGTTGCCCAATACTCCCATACGATTTTTCCGCATTCCTGACGAAACTTTAGCAGCCATAATCCACTCGCCGATTTCTGCCCATGCCTCTTTATCTTCCGGATAACCCGAAACAATATCGTACCTGACAGCAGCCCTGTTAAAAACAGATGCAAACTCCGGTACAGAACAGGCCTGACAGTTAGCCAGCCACTCTCCGGTCATAGCACCTCGGTCAGTCATACTATTCAGCTTACCATACTCTATTGCCGGAAGAGGCTGCATATTCAGCAAAATGACCGGAATATTCTGTTTGTTTACAATCGGTAGAATTGTAGATGAAAGGGCATACGTGGAGATGAAGATAAACAGTAATTCTACTTCTTCTCTTTTCATCCGGGAGGCAACCCGAACGGCCTTATCTGCATCGTCAATCATCCCTGCATCGATAACTTCTATATATTCATAAGCGAGTATTTTATCTTTGATGATACGTTGATAACCGTTCAGTCGGTCAAGCAATCCCGGGAACTGTCCCCAGTAGGTATTCAAGCCAACACCCAACAATCCTATTTTTACTTTTTCCATTTTTTATATTCTTCAGTTAGAGGAAACAACGGTGAAATCTTCCATCAATCCGTAATCGATAAGGTTGTAATCGCTTCCCGGATCTTGCCGGTGTACGCCATTCCAGTGCCAAGGACCGGCAATGCCTGTATCGGTGCTGTAATGCGGGCCAAACAGATTTTTCAAGCTTCCCGTTATTCTGACTTCTATTTTATTATTCCCCTCTTTTAAATAAGGAGATAAGTCGAAATAATAAGGTTTATATGCTATTATACCTGCCTTATCATTATTTACATATACCTCTGCCAAGGTTCCGTTCCACTTACCCGGTTGAAGTGCGTAGCGAGCGGAAGTATCATCTATCCGATAGTTCTTAGCATACGATACATCCCAAGAATAGTATGGTTGTCCTTGTTCTTTCCAACTGCCAAGATTGAATTTATTGATTGGCTCTCTTATAATCCATCCTCTGTCGGCCGACTCCAAAGAAAAGTCTCCAAAAATATATACCGGTGCTACTTCTGCATATATACTCATCGGATCGACGGATAATTCTACCACGTTGGCACCGGGTTTTATGTATTGCCCTATCTCATATACGCCAAAACGCGAATCCAATGTTGAAGGTTGATCATCGACCGATACAACATAACCGTTAATCTTAGCTTTCCAGACGGTTGGTTGCTCAGCTACCAGCTTCATGGTATTTTTGTCTACATTTCCTGCCACGATGAAGTTGTATCTCACTCGTATGTTTCCTGTTTTGAAAGTATCTCTTTCAAGCACTGTCTGTTTATATTGGATGGCCGAATTCCAAGGATTGCTCATTCCAAAATGATTATATAGCAGATTGGATGCTTCTACTGTATACAGGTTTTTATCTTTATTGCCATTGGTAACAGACTTGTCGTCTATTATCAAATTACAAAAGTCAAGGATAAGGACATTATCCCGGATTCTTTTAATTTCAAGCGGTGAATCCGGTTGGAGGACCTTACCTTTAGCTATTTCCGGTTTCGGTTTATAATTGTTGATTGCCGAACCGGAAGAGAATAAGATAAGGCTTCCGGCGGGAGGCAATTCAAATGCTGTTTCTACCATTGCGCCGTTCCGGTGGGAGGGGTATTCATAGATTTCGCCCGACATACCATCTATTTCTATCATACTTTTGCCTAAAACGGATATTTTGCCTTTTGCATATTCTGTTAACGAAGAGTTAACCAGGAATATAAGTTCTCCATCGTTGTAAGTTCTTCTGTGGTGGTACAGTTGATTGCCTGTGATGTTATCAAAGGAAACCTTTTCGCTCCCCAATGACTCTTTAATCACCCGGTCTAAAGCACTTTCGGGATATATTTTGATGCGTACCGCATTATCTCTAAAGAAGTTTATTAATTCAGCACTTTCTTTTCCGTCTATCAAGGCAGGAGTAGCAAAAGCGATCAGTTCACCTCCATTGGTTACGAATTCCTTCAGCAGTTCGAATGTAGCCGCATTCAAGTTTTCTGTAAGAGGCGGTATCACTACTTTTTTATATCCTCTGTTGCCTACAACAAAAAGATCTTTATTTATTTTACCCCGGTCTTTTATGATATTCTCGGAACCGAGGTCGTATTCCACTTGACTCTTTTCTATCTTTGTTACGAAGTTCTGAAAATTTATCCCTACATCCATCGTATAAGGATGTCCGTTTATATAAGAATAATACAGCCATGCAGTGGTAGTCGGTTCCAGAACAAGGATGTCGTTCATCTGTTCCCCTTGACTCAATAACATGGACAGGCGTGCAAAGTAATCATTTTGTGTTTTATAACTCGACCACCAAGGCGAGA
Source organism: Bacteroidales bacterium (assembly GCA_036787725.1). Taxonomy (GTDB): domain Bacteria; phylum Bacteroidota; class Bacteroidia; order Bacteroidales; family Azobacteroidaceae; genus DAIQOU01. The sequence continues at coordinate 3,509 of DAIQOU010000032.1, read as the reverse complement.
GGGATGTGAATACCGGAGGATAATCGTATTTACGTGCACCGACTATCGTCATATGTGACAAATGCTGATTCATGAAGTTGACACCCAATACATATTCCCAGTCGCCGAGCCTTTTGAAGTCTTCGAAAGTTTCATCCCAACCTCCACCACCATAAGTTTCGCTCAAGGTACGTACATAGCCCATTTGGTTGGCGACACTGCTAAGTTCTTTGACAGCCCTGACATTCCCGAACTGTGCCTGCGGATGTCCGTCGTTGAACTGATTGAATAACATATCTATTGCAGGCATTTGATGCCATGCATACATCGCCATGTTATCTCCTCCGTGCGACATATCGGGCCAACCATGTTCCCAATAATGACCTGTCCACTTCATATTTTTCTTTTCGCAGTAGTTGAACCAGGGTTTTGCCCAACGGTCAATGAACAGTTGTGTCAGTGTTTCTGTATAGTTGTGACGAACCTGTTTCCAGTTGCCGTTGGTTTCTCCCAACAATGGCAATACACTTTTCAGGTCATAGCCCCATTGTTTTTGAAAAACATCGAATAAATCAGGTGTCCAACGTATTCCTCCCGGGCTCGCAATTTGAGGTTCATCAGTGAAAATACCTTTGATTTCTGTACCGAGCAATTTTCCAAAATGTTTTTCGTATCCCGACATGGTAACTTCCATAAATTTCCCGGTAACGCCGGGATACAGGAGATCTACATAAGAATGGCCGCCATACCAATCGGAACGACCATGAAAAGTTTTGTTATATAAGTAGTATTCACCTTTTATACTATTGTAATTACTAAGGTCGGATGTTATATCAATGAATGTATGTCCTTCTTTTTTCAGGCAGAAAAAGAAATCTTTTGCATTGCCCGGAAGCATATCCACCTTTTCGTACACCAGTCCTTGTCCTTGATTATACGACTCGGGCATTTCAGCAGGAACATGTCCTCCCGCAAAACCGCTGGGGTAAGAGTTTTCGTCGTAGATCCAAATATCAAGTCCCAATTCTTTCCCCACTTTCAAACTGTATTTGTACAGGTCGAACCATTCATCGGAAAGATAATCCGTAATCATCCCCGGACGCGGATGTACAAATGCACCTCCAAAGCCTTGTTCTTTCAATTCACCTAACATCCTGTCTATATCGGCATAAGTAACTTTGGTATTCCACACCCACAATGGCGCCGATCGGAATGAATTGGGAGGGTCCTTAAGGTGTTTCTTACATTTTTCGAACGTCATCTCCCTTGATTGACGAGCAGGCAGAGACATGCTGCAGCATAAGAAAAGGGCAATGAAGAAAATGGTTATTTTGTTGAATGCATTTTTCATACGATATTTATTTTTAATATGTTACAAACATACTAAGTGCAATAAAAATAAGGATGCTAAATTTGACATATAAACATTCAATTCTGATAATTCCGCCGGTTACATTCGCAGAACAGGAAGCTAATCACTATCTTTGCAGGGATAACGTTTAATATTCAAATTCTTATGAAAAGTTACCCGGTTATTATCAGTTTTTTATTTATACTTTATCTGCCCTTTTGTATGTCACAAGAAAACCTGTTTTTTCAACCTTTTAAAACCAACCACAATGTTCCCCCCTTCAACGAAATTAAAACGGAACATTTTGTACCTGCCTTCGAAGCGGGCATGGAGGAACAATTAAAAGAAATCAATGCCATTACCGGTCGTACCGCCGCTCCCTCGTTTGAAAATACCGTAGTGGCATTGGACGAGAGCGGAGAATTACTCGGACGTGTCTCGGCTGTTTTCTATGCTTTAATGGGAGCCGAAACAACACCTGAAATACAGCAAATTGCGATGGAATTATCACCCAAATTATCGGAACATTCCGATAATATAATGTTGAATGATCAATTGTTCTCCCGTATCAAACAAGTATACGATAAACGCTCATCGCTGAAATTGACCACCGAACAAGAAAAATTACTGGAAAAATATTATAAACAGTTTGTCCGTTCCGGTATTTCATTAAATCCGGAAAAGAAAGAACGGCTCCGAGAGATCAATAAAGAATTAAGCTCCCTTTCCTTAAAATTCGGTCAAAACTTATTGGCAGAAACGGCTAATTTCGAACTGGTCATTGAAGACAAAAAAGACTTATCGGGTTTACCGGAAGATATCATAGCAGTTGCCTCCGAAGCAGCCAAGAGCAAAGGACATTCCGGGAAATGGGTATTCACCTTAAGCAAACCCAGTTGGACGCCTTTTTTGCAATACGCCGATAATCGCGAACTTCGTGAAACCTTATATAAGGCAATGTATAATCGGTGCGATAACGATAATCAATACGATAATAAAGCTTTGATCAACCAAATTGTCAATTTACGTTTGGAAAAAGCGAACTTACTCGGATATAAAACGCATGCCGACTTTGTATTGGAACAAACCATGGCCAAAACTCCCGATGCCGTATTTAAATTACTCTCGGATATTTGGGAGCATGCATTGCCCCAAGCCAAAAAGGAGTTGAGCGACCTGCAGGAACTGGTCCGCAGGGAAGGAAAGAATTTCAAAATAGAATCTTGGGACTGGTGGTATTACACCGAGAAGCTAAGAAAAGAAAAATACAATTTGAATGAAGAAGAATTACAACCTTACTTCATGGTCGACAATGTGCGCGACGGCGCCTTTATGGTAGCCAACAAATTATACGGATTGAATTTCAAACAATTATACGACATCCCGGTATACCATAAAGATGTACAAGTATTTGAAGTGAACGACAAAGACGGCTCATTTATCGGTCTTATTTACTTGGATTATTTCCCGAGAGAAGGGAGAAAAAGAAATGGAGCTTGGATGGGAAGTTTTCAAAAACAACAAATCTATAAAGGCAACTATGTCCACCCGTTGATCTATAATGTTGGAAATTTTGCATTACCGACCGGAGATAAGCCTTCTTTGCTTACCTTGGATCATGTGGAAACCTTATTCCATGAATTCGGACACGGATTGCATGGTCTTTTATCCGACTGTACTTATAAAGGGCTTTCGGGCACAAGCGTTTCGCGCGATTTTGTAGAGCTTCCTTCTCAAATCTTAGAACATTGGGCCTTCCAACCGGAAGTACTGAAAATGTATGCCAAGCACTACAAAACAGGAGAAGTAATCCCGGATGCTTTGATTGAGAAAATACAAGCGGCCTCCAATTTTAACCAAGGCTTTACCACTACCGAATTGGTAGCAGCCGCAATCTTGGATATGAAATGGCATACCATTCATACCCCGGGAGAGATAGATGTAAGAAACTTTGAAAAACAAGTACTGGATGAAATCGGATTGATCCCCGAAATCATCGTTCGCTACCGCAGTCCCTACTTTGCACACATCTTCGATGGAGGATATTCGGCTGGCTATTACAGTTATTTGTGGTCGGAAGTATTGGACGCAGACGCATTTCGCGCCTTTGTAGAAAAAGGAAATATATTTGATCCCGCAACAGCCAAATCATTCCGGGACAATATTCTTTCCAAAGGCG
>DAIQOU010000379.1:2251-4963 GCA_036787725.1 Bacteroidales bacterium | reverse complement strand
AACCGTATGCGGTGTCACTGACCAACCGTATGCGGTTTTGCTTTTCACCTGCATAGAGGGGAGGGGTTCCCCCCGGATAGGAAGAAGTTAAAACGGCCTCCTTTTACCCTTCGCGCCTTTTATTTTCACGCCTTTTATTTTCACGTCATTATTCTTTTTACGGCTTCCCGATCATTCTCCAGTTGCTTTTTCAACGAATCGGGTGAAGTAAATTTCTCATCTCCTCGAATACGATCAATAAACCGAATCCGTATTTTTTCACCATACAGATTGCCTGTAAAGTCAAAGATATTTACTTCTATACGTAATTCCCCTTCCGGAAGAACGGTAGGTCGGGTTCCGATATAGGTCATCCCCTTCCTCTCGGTTCCGTTTACTTCGATGAAAGTAGCATACACTCCCGAAGCCGGGATGATTTTCCCGGCCCGGGAACAATCTACATTCGCGGTAGGGAAACCGAGTGTTCTGCCCAATTCGTCCCCATGGATCACAATTCCTTCCAACGAATAAAGATAACCCAAGAATTCGTTTGCCTGCTTCACATTTCCTTCCTTTAAGAAATTACGAATGGAAGTGGAACTGATATACTTATTTTTTCCTGCTAATGGAGGCATTTGTAAAACAATCATTCCGCATTCGCTGCCATACTGTTTGTATTCTTCAAATCCATCCATCCGATCTTTGCCGAATTTATGATCATATCCGACCAACAATACTTTTACATTCAGAATCGTTGCCAACTTATCACAAATAAACTCTCGTGCCGATAAGGCAGCCAACTCGGGTGTGAAGTCCAATACAATACAATAGTCTGCTCCGGCAGCGGCAAGTTTATTCAACTTTTCATCAAAGTCCAAGAGAAGAGGGGGCCTGTAACTTGATTGTAATACCTCTCGAGGGTGAACGGAAAAAGTAATTATGGCAGAAGGTAATTTAAATTCATCAGCCGTCTCTTTTAACCGGTCGATTAGAAATTGATGTCCTTTATGAACTCCGTCGAAGAAACCGATAGTAGCAACAAGCTGTTGTTCAATGGCTCGGTCGGAAGCAAATGATTTATCAAAATATATTGTGTGCATTACTACATCCATTAAATCGCAAAGTTATGCTTTTCTCCATGAAAACCATAACGAGAGAAAAAACAATGCATATAATGCTTGCTGTTCTTATTTTCAGTAATTTTACATCCGAAATTAATTACTAATCTTCATTTCATTGTCTTTTTAAAGAATCGGATTATTGAAATGAAATACATCATATATCCTCCGGACAAAATAGAAGGCGCCGTTCGGCTCCCGGCCTCCAAAAGCATCAGCAATCGGGCGTTGATCTTAAATGCACTCGGCGGGAATCCCCTGCCGGTAAAAAATTTATCGGATTCGGATGATACCCGCGTAATGATCCGGGCTTTCTCTTCCGGAAAATCAACCATCGATGTAGGGGCGGCAGGTACGTCCATGCGCTTCTTAACGGCTTATCTGGCTCAAGCAGAAGGAGAATGGACTCTTACTGGATCCGAACGAATGAAAAACAGGCCGATCGAACTCTTGGTGAATGCACTTCGGGAAACGGGAGCGGAAATCGACTATTTGGAAAAGACCGGCTTTCCCCCCTTGAAGATCACGGGGAGGAAATTGCAAGGGGGAACCATCGAATTGGACGGAAGTATCAGCTCGCAGTATATTTCAGCTTTAATGATGGTGGCTCCGACCATGGAAAACGGATTAACCATCCGACTGAAGGGAGAAGTCATTTCCCGTCCTTATATTCAAATGACGCGAAAAATGATGGAAGACTTCGGTGTTTCCCTTTCGGTGGAAGGATCCGTCATCATCATTCCGGCTCAACCGGTCCGACCGGTTTCTTATGAAGTAGAGAGCGATTGGTCCGCAGCTTCTTATTGGTATGAAATACTCGCTCTGTCCAAAAGGCAAGATGACCAAATTACGCTTTACGGATTAAAACCCGACAGCCTTCAAGGAGATTCCAAAGTCGTCGACATCTTTAAGGAATTAGGTGTAATCACACAATTTAACAACGAAGGAGTTATTTTATCTAAAAAGAATACCCATTCGTCCTTTTTAAAATATAATTTTGTAAACGAACCGGATTTAGCACAAACAGTCACGACGACTTGTTGCTTATTGGATATTCCCTTTCTTTTTACCGGATTGCAAAGCTTAAAGATCAAAGAAACCGATCGGATAACAGCGCTAAAAAACGAATTGAAAAAGTTGGGATACAGTATAACCGACAAGAAGAACAGTATATTGGAATGGAATAAAGAATATACCGATCCCGGTACCGATGAAGCGATAGATACTTATGAAGATCACCGAATGGCTATGTCTTTTGCTCCTGCCGCTCTTACGAAAGGTCATATCACCATAGCGGATCCGGAGGTGGTAACAAAATCCTATCCCGGTTATTGGAATGATTTGAAAAAAACAGGCTTTAAAATCACGGAATACAAATAATATGTTGATAAAATTAATCATCGGATTTTTGGCTTTCCTCGTGTTGGTTTTGCTGATCGAAATAACACGGAGGAAGATACAAAAGAATAATTCGCCGGACACCTCCGCCCGAGACCGAGCGTGCGCATCGGACAATCAATGTTGCGGATTACATGAGATCTGTGAAAAAGGGAAAAGAAAACCCGGTCCGGTTGAATATTATGACGATGAAGAATTGGATGCATTTAAAGGGAGA
>DAIQOU010000379.1:0-2151 GCA_036787725.1 Bacteroidales bacterium | reverse complement strand
ACCTTTTTCCGCCATGCTCTCATGGGAAGTATATTTACCTGCATCGCTTGCGGATTGGTTGGGACTTACATTGTATCCAGAAGATTGGTTTTCATCAGCGGAGGGATTACCCACGCTTCTTTCGGAGGACTGGGATTGGGATTCTATTTAGGTATCAATCCTATTATGTCAGCTATGGTATTTGCCATTATGTCTGCCTTTGGAGTGCAATGGCTTTCCAAAAAACAAGGAGTAAGAGAAGACTCCGCCATTGCAGCTATCTGGTCTTTGGGAATGGCCTTGGGAATTATTTGTATTTTTTTGACGCAAGGATACGCTCCCAATATTTCCGAATATTTGTTTGGGAATATACTCACCATCACTTATACCGATCTGTTAGTCATCGGACTTCTTGCAGGAGTATTGATACTGGTATTTATTTTCTTTTTTAATAAAATATTATACACTGCTTTTGACAGAGAATTTGCTCGAGCCAAAAACGTAAATGTAAATCTGATTGAATATTTAATGATGGCCGCCATTGCCATTACCATTGTAGCTTCCATTCGGTTGGTGGGAATTATGTTGTTGATGTCCTTACTTACCGTTCCGCAAATGATTGCCAATCTGTTCACTTCCAGGTTCAAAATAATCCTTATTTATTCTGTTCTGTGGGGAATATTGGGGTGCTTTGGAGGGTTGTTTCTCTCTTATTATTTAATGATTCCTTCCGGTGCAGCCATTATATTTGTATTGACGGTGGCTTTCCTTCTTTGTAAAAGCGGCATATTTCTATATCAAAAGGCAATAAAACGGCAATAAATCTGTTATTTATATGATTATAAGGAAAATTATAGCATTGCCACATAATTTGAATAAAATAAAACGTTATATAGCCCTCCTGATCTTGTCTGTCATTGTTTCTGTTTCTTGTACATCTACCAAAAATACAAGCGGAACAAGATGGTATCATGCAGTCAATACCCGTTATAATGTTTATTTTAACGGGAACGAGGCATTTAAGGAAGCATACAAAGTCCAACATGACAATTACCGGGAAAATTATTCCGAAATGATTTACATGTATCCCGTAAGCTCGTTGCCTAAAGATAAACAACAAACCGGAGGACCTTACGACCGAGCCATCGAAAAAGCGGTCAAAGCCATCAAGACCCACTCCATCAAAACAAAACCCAAAAAAGAAGCAGGGAAACGAAATGATCCGAAGTACCAAGAATTTATGAACCGGGAAGAATACAATCCTTTTCTTCATAATGCTTGGATGTTATTGGGAAAATCTCAGTTTTATAATGGAGACTTCCTCACTGCATCCAGTACTTTCTCCTATACATCAAGGCATTATTCCACTCAACCGGAGATTTCCGCTCCGGCAAAAATATGGCAGGCCCGTTCTTATGCAGAAATGGGATGGCTATATGAAGCCGATGATATCTTATCCAAAATAAATAATCAAACTCTTCCCAAAAAGGCCAATGATTTATTCTCGGCCGTTTATGCCGATTATTTGATAAAAAACAAACAATATGCAGATGCCATTCCTTATCTGGAAGCAGCTACCAAGGCTGAAAAAGATAAGAATCAGCGGAGCAGAATGAAATATTTGACGGGACAAATCTATGCCATGGAAGGGAGGAACGACTTGGCATTCAAAGCTTTTGGGGAAGCGGCCAAGTCCAATCCTCCATACCAGCTGGAATTCAGCGCCAAGATCCGTCAAACAGAAGTATATCCCGGCGGTGATATCCGTAAAGTGGAAAACATGCTGAAGAAAATGGCCAAGAGCAGTAAAAATAAAGATTATCTCGATCAGGTATATTATGCATTGGGAAATCTTTACCTGACCATCCCCGACACCGCAAAAGCAATCGAAAGCTATGCGTTGGGAATTGAAAAAAGCACACAGAACGGACTGGACAAAGCCTTATGCGAAATAAAATTAGGAGGCATTTATTTTCAACAAAGAAAGTATATTGAAGCTCAACCCTGTTATTCGGGGGCATTGGGACAATTGAAAAAAGAACACAAAGATTATCCGCTGGTAGCCAAGCGTTCGGAAGCACTGGATGAGTTGGTTATTCATGCAGAAGCGGTTCAGCTACAAGACAGTCTGCAAACGCTGGCAAGAATGTCCGAATCCGACCGGATGGATGT
>DAIQOU010000378.1:0-4969 GCA_036787725.1 Bacteroidales bacterium | reverse complement strand
CCTATTCCGGAATGCCCTAAAGCATATATCTTCCGAGGAAACATACCTCCAAAAGAAAACAAAATTATCATAAGAAGAAACAGGATAGAAATCGATTTTGTAATTTGATTGTTCTTTGTCTTCTTTATCTTACCCGAAGTCCATGCCTTATACCATTTCCGATGAATAAAAGCGTGGCATAGTATAAGAATAAAGAATGTATAGCCTACTAATTTATGAGGTATTATAAACAATAATTTCCCTTCAACGAATGGAGAAGGAGCTATGCCTGAAACAATCGGAAGAAACATGATTCCTGTTGCTAATATAATATAGAGTAACCACTCTGATACAGTTGTAAGAATCTTTTTTTTGCGTACCGCCGCCATACCTGCTTGTTTATAATTATTCTGCAAAGAAATACAAACCTAAAGAGATGTTTTGTCATTATATGGCATTTTTATACCTCTATCCGACATATATTTGATTAAAAAAGTATCTTTGCAGGTAAATCTAAGAGCTATAAGGGCATGCAGGAAAATATGATTCTTGAATACCAACCGGGTCGTAGCTTTGATTATATGAAAGAATTTGCAACCGGGTTCGATCTTCCCTACTCACAGAATTATATGGAATTTGATGCTTCCGTAGGAAATGGTTTTATCAAGACAATAGATATTACAGAGGGTTTTAGAATTGTATTGAACAAAATAGAATACAAAAGAACGTTAGTTATAAAAAAGAAAGAAACAGATTTTTCTAATGACTTGATCGTTTTTCGATTCATGTATATAATTTCGTCCGACAAAGACTATTTGTCGAATGTGCAGGTGGTAAATAATATGGTTAATATGGAAGATGTGATGTATGTCAATACGAATGTGTGCCATCTGATAATTAGCATAAAAGCCGGTATTCTCCACAATATGTTAGATCCCGGTCAGGAAATGGAAGAACTGTCTTCTTTCATTTTTAACTTTACTAAACCATTCTTATATCAGGAAACTGTTACGCCCGAAATGAAAAATATCATTCGAGAACTGATGGAACATACAAGTCATAATAAACTGGAAAAGTTTTACTGCAAAACAAAAGTATCAGAACTGATCTATGAGTTCTTCTCACGTTTTCTCAGACGAAATACTTTCGTTTTCAACTCAATGAATAAAGGAGATATTGAAAAAATAATGCACATTGAAAAATTAATACTGAAAGACTTCAGTAAGCCTCCTGTTCTGTCAGAATTGGCAATTACAATAGGGATGAGCGAGACAAAGATGAAAGCATTATTTAAAAAAATATTTGGAGACAGCATCTATAATTACTATTCGTCTGCCCGAATGATTGAAGCAGCATCCATGCTTAAAAATAATCGTGATATGCCTGTGTCAGAAGTAGGGTATTCCCTCGGTTTTTCAAATCTAAGCCACTTCTCAAAAATGTTTAAAAGATATATTGGTATGAAGCCTAAAGAATATGCAATGCGAAAATGATTTATTTGTAATAGATTGCAAGCAAATCTGCCGGTATTTGAGAATGAGTTATTTTCATCTCGAATCAAGTCTGTTTTTTGCTTCTATAGTGGTTGTATGGGCAGTGTAATGAAGCTTTTGGACGAAATTAAAATTGATATGGACAATTTTGATATAAAGATGTTGTTTTTTGAATAAATAAAAAACAATACTCTTTAAGAAAAATCCGGAGATGCTCTACCTTGCAATCGTTAAAAATGTTACCTAATTTTTTATCATGAAAAACAATTCTAAAATTTTTCTGTTGGTTGTATTCCTGTTTACCGCTTTGGGCGCAAAAGCACAGAGCTTAACGGTGACGGGAAAAGTAGTAGATAGTGACGGATATGAAGTAATTGGAGCTAATGTAGTTGTTAAAGGTTCCCGAGGAACAGGAACAATTACTGATGTGGAAGGCAATTACAAGCTGCAAATCAATGATGCATCCAATACTGTATTGGTATTTACTTATATAGGTATGGATACACAAGAAATTCCGGTAAACGGAAGGAGTAGGGTCGATGTTACCATGAAAGCAAACAGCATTATGTTGGATGAAGTGGTAGCTGTAGGGTACGGAACCTCCAGGCGCAGTGACTTGACGGGTTCGGTTGTGTCGGTAAAAAGTGATGAACTTCTTAAAGTACCGACTTCCGATATTACACAAGCATTGGCGGGACGCGTGGCAGGCGTACAAGTGGTTCAAAGTGAAGGTGCTCCGGGGGCTTCTATTTCTATTCGCGTACGCGGAGGTATCTCCATCACGCAAAGTAACGAACCTCTTTACATTATTGACGGTTTTCCGAGTGAAGACGGATTAACTACGCTTGATCCGGCTGAAATTGCTACCATAGACATCTTGAAAGATGCTTCTTCTACCGCGATTTACGGAGCGCGGGGGGCAAACGGAGTGGTCGTGATAACCACCAAGAGCGGCGGAGCAAGAGGTACAAAAAAGATGAGTATCTCATTTGACAGCTATTTGGGAGTGAAAAAAGTCGCCAATAAATTGCCGGTACTTTCTACCAAAGAGTTTGTCCTGTTGGATTATGAACGCAGAATCAATTCGACCGCAGCCGGTGACGGATTGCCTAAGTTCGAAGAACTGTACGGAACATTTAATGATATTAATGCCAATTACGGAAATCGATCGGGGATTGATTGGCAAAAAGAGACATTGGGCAGGTCTGCTTTTACACAAAATTACCGTTTGGGAATTACCGGCGGGATGGAAGAATTGAACTATAATTTAGGTTATACTTATTTTAAGGATGAAGGTGCCATGGTATTCAGCGGTAATGATAAACACAATGTATCGTTCAGTTTGAATCACAAGCCCAACGATCGTTTAAGAGTGACGGCACGGATTAATTACGATCAAATGACAGTGAAAGGAATGGGTACTTCTGAAAATGCGGATCGCTTTAATAAAATGCAACATATCTTACAGTATCGTCCTACAGTGGGTATCAAAGGCACGGACGACCTCTTATTGGGGGATGAGGATCCGTTGTTGGCCGATGATACCGGCAATGTCATGCAGAATCCGTTGATTTCGGCAGAAGAGGAACATAATAAAAGAGAATATCGCACCATTCAGGCTAACGGAGGGCTTACCTATACTATTATTAAAGGATTGAGTTTCCGTAATAATACCGGTTTTCGATACCAAACCCGGCGCAACGAGATTTTTTACGGAGAACGGTCCATAACGGCTAAGCGTGCCAGCATTAACGGAAGTCTTCGAAATACCGAATCCGGCAGTTTCCAAACTTCCAATGTATTAAGTTATGATTTTAATGTAAATAAGAAACATAAATTTACAACTATGTTGGGTCAGGAATATGTTTCTGCATGGACTCGTTTTTTCGAAGCAAGTGCAAGTAATTTCCCGAATGGCGATATCGGATTGAACGATCTTTCGTTGGGAGCCACTCCGGGTACGCCCCGCTCTTCTGTAAATTATGATGATAAGCTGCTTTCATTCTTCGGACGGGTCAATTATAATTTTGATGATCGCTATTTGCTTACGGCTTCTTTACGGGCCGACGGTTCTTCCAAATTTGGAGAAGATAACAAATGGGGCTTTTTCCCTGCAGTATCGGGTGCATGGCGTATTGTTGATGAAGGATTCGTTAAAGACTTGGATTTATTTTCGGACTTAAAATTGCGGGCCGGGTATGGAGCAGCAGGAAATAATCGTATTGCCGGCTATGCCTCTCTTGCCATTTTGGGTTCTGTCACTTATCCCAACGGTGACGGGACGGCTCCGGGATATGCATCCACTCAAATACCTAATCCGGAACTGAGATGGGAGTCCAATAAGACATTTAATATCGGTTTGGATATCGGTTTCTTTGATCAAAAACTGACTATTTCTCCCGAATTCTATGTAAATCGCAGTACAAATCTGTTATTGAATTCCAAAATACCGAGTTCCTCCGGTTATACTCAAATGATTCGTAACATCGGTTCTACCGAGAATAAAGGAATTGACCTTACCATTAATTCGGTCAATATCGATACAAAAGATTTCACATGGGTCACCGCTTTTAATATCTCACACAATAAAAATACAGTGAAGGCCTTAGCCGGTGAAGACTTTTTCTTGGAAGAATCGGCATTCGGATATAGTCAAAAGAATTATAAAATAGAAGTAGGCAAGCCATTGGGTCAGATGTATGGGTATAAAACCATCGGAATCTACGGGGTGGAAGATTTTAATTATGATGCCGGGACCCAAACATATGCCTTGAAGGATGGTGTTCCCTGTATTGGCGATCGCAGTAAAATTGTTCCGGGCATGTGGAAATTTGCCAATCTGTCGGGAGATGATGTTGTTATTGATGAAGATGATAAAACAATTATCGGGAATGCAGCACCTAAGTTCTTTGGAGGTTTGAATAATACATTCAGTTATAAGAATTTTGATTTAAGTGTGTTCCTTTCGTTCAGTTACGGTAATGATGTTTTTAATGCCACAAAATTAACGAATACGAAAGCCGGAAGCAGTAATAAGAATGTATTGAATGATGTTAACAGTTCCAAGCGTTGGATGACCATTAATTCGTCCGGACAGGTGGTGACCGACCCAACTGAATTGGCCGCTTTAAATAAGGGAAAGACAATTGCTGCCTACCATGATTTGGAGTTGGGAGATACGTATATCCATTCGTGGGCAGTAGAGGACGGTTCCTTTTTGCGTTTGAGTAATATTACCTTCGGATATACTTTCCCGAAGAACCTGATCCGGAAAATCGGTATTCAGAATTTACGTTTGTATGCTACGGGAAATAATCTGGCTCTTTGGACCAAGTATTCGGGATATGATCCCGAGGTATCGACCAAAGGCAATTCTCTTACGCCGGGTGTCGATTTCGGTGCCTATCCCCGCAGCCGTTCGTTTGTGTTTGGTATAAATTTAACTTTATAATATTAATTACGAATAGATATGAAACGAAGCATGAACCAACGGTCTT
>DAIQOU010000377.1:0-5003 GCA_036787725.1 Bacteroidales bacterium | reverse complement strand
TTTATTATTTTTGCTTCTTTTATCCTGTAAAAAAGAAACAATAAAACCAATCAACAAAGAGCGCGAAAGCATTCTGTTGAACGGTACTCAATACAAGCTTTGGCGAGATCTTCGTTTTGCCCGCGTTTTTGTTCCCGTAGAGAGATTTTTGTATTTTGATGACCAAGGCAAGATGTGTAAATTAACATATGATTATTTCAGTAAAAAACTAAAACTCCTACCGGGAGAGGAAGGAAATTGGGAAGCAAGAGATGATTCGACCATTATAATTAACGGAGAGAAATACATTTCGTGCCACATTGTGGAGGATACAGCGCTTCTAACTTCCGAGAGCGGAAAGAATACTCTACAATTGATGAATTGCGGACTTCCGGAAATGATAGGGAAACGTGTTCAACCCTATCTATCGAACATACGTCAAGTTATTCAACTCCGGGAAGAAAACAGCCAAAAACACCGGAAACTGATCCAATCAAGTGCTTTGCTTCGGGGGTGCGAGTATAAGATTTGGAAGTACGAAAAACAGCATCCGTTTATAAGTTATTATTTATACTTTGATGATCGGGGAGTGTATGATGAATTAACATTTTGGGGAGGATTTTGTTTTAAGAGTTACTATTATGACAGTATTTGCGAATGCACTTGGTATCAGTTTGGAACAACTGTTTTTCTGGAAGGAGATCCTACATTTACCGTTTATCCTCAACGGGGAGATACACTTCCGATTGTATATGCGGGAGAAAAAGATACAACTTACTTGTTCGAACAACTCGGTTTTTATGAGCCTCCGAAAAAAAGTTGGCAGCAAAAGTTGGGATTCAACAAGTGAAAAAGGTAAAAGGAACATGGATCGAATTTATATTTGTTGTTTATTGTGTGGCTTCTTCCTTTTGTCCTGTAAAAAGGAAGTTGATAAAGAACGAAAAAGCATTTTGTTGAATGGCACTCAATACAAAATTTGGAAAGTCATGATAACAAATCCTCTAGGAAGCGGTTACCTGTATTTCGATGACCAAGGTACCTTTGCAAATTTGGAATTTGAGAATTCCTTCTCTTTTAAGTCATCCGATTACAGGAGTTTTACTTGGATTTGGCATCTGTCCGGTAATGCCGTTTTTCATTCGGATTATCATTGGTTTACACTCTTCCAGCAGCGAGGAGATACACTTCCGGTAACATACCCGGGTCAATTGGACACAGTTTATTTGATCGATCAATTTCCTTTTTACGAACCAAAGGAAGAAAACCGGCAGCACCGGTGAGGGATTGAAAGGAGAGAAAACTATGAACCGAATGTACCTGCTTTGTTTTTTATTATTTTTGCTTCTTTTATCCTGTAAAAAAGAAACAATACAACCCAACAACAAAGAGCGCGAAAGTATTCTGTTGAACGGTGCTCAATATAAACTGTGGAGAATTTCCACTTTGGGTTGTGTTTCTTTACCGACAGAGTATTTTTATTTTGATGACCGAAATAAAATATTAAAATTGCAATATGATCATCAAACCGCGCAATTTAAGGTTAAACAAAATGGAAGAGGAAGATGGAAGGTTTTCACCGATTCGACAGTAGTAATTGAAGAGGAAGAATATATTTCTCGCTCCATCAAAGAAGATGTCGTATTCTTAATTGCAAAAAACGGAAAAGATACCATTAAATTGGAAAATCTAAAACTCCCTGAATTGATCCGGGAACCTTTTCTTCCCCAAACAATTAAAGAATCTCAAATAATTGAAATAAGAGAAAAAAACCATAGAAGTCATAAAAGGCTGATCAAATCAAGTGATTTGCTTGGAGGATGCGAATATAAAATTTGGAAGTACGGATGGGATTATCCATTCAACAACGTTTACTTATATGTTGATAATCAAGGGATTTATGCAAATATATCTTTTAAAAGAAATTTCAATTTTTATCAATATTCTTCTGATTCTTATCATAATTATCCATCTATTTGGTATCAATTCGGAACTACCGTTTTTTTTCACGGGAACCCATTATTTACTGTCTACCCTCAACGAGGAGATACTCTTCCCGTAGTTTATGTAGGCGAGAAAGATACCACTTATTTCTTCGATCAATTGGGATTTTACGACCCTCCAAAAAAGAGTTGGTTGCAGAAGTTAGGATTAAAAGAGTGAAAGGGAATAAAGACGAATTATATGGAAACAGAATAATGATAACAGTCCAATCGATAATTCCTTATACTAAAGTCTCGAATACAATTGGAACTGCACCAATCAAAATAAATTTGATAAACCCTTCTGTTTCTCCAGTCCCAATAAGTGGAATAACCGATTGATAAATGCAGATATAAGAATTCATTCAAGATAGAAATCGGTCGGTTTTGATTCTTTCGGGATAGACAGTAGATAGAACTGCTTGGACAAACCGGCTAATTCTTCATCAACGGAGGAATATTTGCCGATTTCATCACAAAAAGAGTGTTCTTTCTTTTTATTGCAATTCCCGTCCCTATTCTTCGGTATAGCTTCCGCGGCTATCATACTTGCTCCGAAATTGCCGATAATGAATGGAACCGTCGAAAGGTTCCGAGTAATTATTTCCCAGTGATAATCTTAATTTGGTCTTGTAATCGCCCCGGAAAACGGGAGCCAGCGATATTACACATTCACCGGGAGGCAGAATAACGGATTTCACACCCACTCCGCATACATAAATAAACGGTTCTTCGATCGGTTCCCAATTTCCCGCAGAATCGACAGCTTCCATAATGAGAGGGATATAGTCGCCATATCCGATACATACGGTATCCGGCTCTTTATTGGTCAGCAAAACCGGGTAGGAGTTCAAAAACTTTCGGGAAGTGTCTGTTCTTACCTTGATATCGGCACTTTCTCCATAGTTGTATTCCGGAGATTCTTCCAGAGCGAACGCATATTCTTCATACCCGAACGGGTGCAGGTAGAGGGTATCATCAGGTTTTCCGATATAATAAAACCGGTAGTTTGCCGTGGTTTGCCAAGTTGTATCTTGCAGGCGTCGAAACCCATATGTTTCGATACCGAAAGTATCGATAAGTATCGGAAACGGTCGGATATCCGCTTGTCTTCGAGTAGCTTTCTCCTCTTTGGTACCACAACCTACTACGATAAATGTGATTATAAATAAGAAAAGCACTCTTGGCTTCATCTTCCGTTTTTCATTAAAGATTAATCATTTTTATTCTTAGGCTTTCCTTCACGGTGGAAGAGGAAAGCACGAAGGGAAAATGCGGGACGGTATCGTCCGGTTTATGATTTTTTCTCTTTCGCCTTCTCTTCCAACAATGCATTCTTCTCCCGTTCAAGAGTCAGCATGCGTTCGTAGAGCTCAACTATTTTGTCGATCGGATTGAAGGTCCAATTAGGGCTATTATGATTACCGATAATTCCCCCATTTTCTATTTCTACTTTATTGTTATTAAAATTATATATATAATTCATCACCGATTCTTCCGTCATGTTTTTGATTGCTTCGGCAGGTACTTTCAGCGCATGCGCTATTTTGTTGATCATGGTTTCTTCGAGGATTTCTCTTTTTTCGATATCCGAGAAAAGTTGTTGCGACATGTTGAGATCGAAAGCAACAGCTTCCTGTTTTACGCCGAGCATTTCGCGCAGGCGTTTGATGTTTCTTCCGTGATGGATGTCGGTTTTAGGTTTCGTATTCATATGTTTTAATTTAGTGAAACAAAAATAGGAAAAATAACTTAACATTCCGCTTTTATCCGATTTGTATTCTACCGGTACCTTACGGAGAATACCACTCTTATTTCCGGGAAAGAAAAGGAAAAAGCCGTTTTTTACAATCTGAAGAAGTTGGCGAAAGCGTTGTGAAAGTGCCGGAAAAGATAAGGAATGAAGGACAGACGAGAAGCCGGTTCCCACTGTCATTCACTTAAAACCGACTATCGGTTGCAGCCACAGATGCTAATTTTCAATTTGTCAGCCTCCTAACGAAGGCTTCGAGAGAAGAGGGAATCGGTCTTGAACAGTGGTCTCAGACCACTGCCTACAAAGGTGTACAGCCTACAGCTGTCAAAGCACTTCCGAGCTTAATTTAATAACATTGTAAACCACTGTCTATCAAGCCGAGCAACCTACAGCTGCGAATTAACTTGATGGCAGCAGTCGGCCCTTTGCCGGATTTTGGGAAAAGAACAAGTTAGAAAGCAAATGAGACTGTCCTTACTTCTTTTGGACAGTCTCTTATTTTTGCTGTTATATATTTTTAATAAGCAAACAATTCTAATATTTTAAGATGTTTCAATCGAACGTTAGCATTACTCTAAAATAATGACCAGTTTTGGACGTTTGGTCGGATCTGTATAAAAACTGCTGTAAAACTGTCTGACCGTATATGGGGTTTCATTTTCTAATTTAAGCATAAACCCGTAATTTTGAGAATTTTCAACCATCTGCTTTACTATTGATGTTACATCAGCCACAATATCCAGGTTTTGCTGAGAAGTGTGAGGAACTGTGGCTTGTAATGCAGTAGTTGTCGCAGGTTGGTTATTCCAATCCACGTCGGGACTCCAAGGCTGAATTATTCGTTGAATGAAAAATTTATTATTACTGCCTTGATTACTCGGACTGAACATGTTTGGTAAAGGACTATAGTATGAATACATGTACAGTTTTGCCTCTTTGATTTTATCGGTCGGATACAGTCGAGATAAATCAAATTTAATCAGTCCCCGCATTTTGCCCGGGGTTCCGCCCCAAGTTGCACCGGCTATACCAAAAAAAGTGTTTGTACCATTGCCCCCCCATTGAGGGCCTGCTAAAGAGAAAACTCTTATATCATAAGGATTATTGGCCGGCTGAAGTTCAAATACCATACTCTTCGGCCGGATAGAACCTGCATCCAAATCACTCGGTTCCCGGAATGTATCTTCCATTTGAGAACAATTGGAAAATAACATTCCCATTATAAACAACAGCGAAAATAAAAAACAATTTTTCATAATGATTATATTTTAATAATTAATCTCACA
>DAIQOU010000376.1:0-5016 GCA_036787725.1 Bacteroidales bacterium | reverse complement strand
CCTATAAATGGTCGGAGGTATTGGATGCAGATGCATTTTCTTTATTCAAAGAAAAAGGCATTTTTAATAAAGAAGTTGCCGATTCTTTCAGAGAAAATATTCTTTCCAAAGGAGGCACCGAAGATCCGATGGAATTGTACGTTCGCTTTCGCGGTAAAAAACCTTCCATTGACGCTTTGTTGATAAGAAACGGGATTTTTCGGCAGCCATAGGCTACGTAGCTTTGTAGGGGGCTGACTCAAAAAGTCCCCCGGCGGGATAATCACATCCGATTTATAATCTACTCGAAAGAACTCTCGGGCTTTTTTGAGTCAGCCTCAAAATAAATCCTGTCCATGCTGTAATCTTGTCTGTAAGATTCGCAACTTAACCGGAGGGTAATCTCCACTACTCTCCGGAGCAAATTTATGCAATGATTGTTGGTAAGTTCGTGGACTAATGGTTATCTTTGCCGCAAAAATCTATCAGACCGTAAAAAATTATATGGTACAACAACCGACAGCTATTTTATTAATGCACTGTCCCGATCAGCCCGGAATCATTGCGATGGTTACGGATTTCATCAATG
Organism: Bacteroidales bacterium; assembly: GCA_036787725.1. Classification (GTDB taxonomy): domain Bacteria; phylum Bacteroidota; class Bacteroidia; order Bacteroidales; family Azobacteroidaceae; genus DAIQOU01. The sequence continues at coordinate 4,448 of DAIQOU010000376.1, read as the reverse complement.
TGAACGGAGGAAATATCATCTATTTGGATCAACATGTGGATCGGGAAGAAAACATTTTTTTTATGCGAGTGGAATGGGAATTGAAGAATTTCATTATTCCTTCAACTAAAATCGAAGAATTCTTTACTACCCTGTACGCATCCAAATATCAAATGAACTTTCGTTTATATTTCAATGATTATAAGCCGAAAATGGCTATTTTTGTTTCCAAGATGTCTCATTGTATTTATGATTTGCTGGCACGATATACCGCAGGAGAATGGGATGTGGAAATTCCGCTGATTATCAGTAATCATCCGAATTTAAAGGAGGTAGGGAAACGATTCGGTATTCCTTTTCACATATTCCCGATCACAAAAGAAAATAAAACGGAACAAGAAACGGCCGAATTACAATTATTGGATAAATATAATGTCGATTTCATTGTATTGGCTCGTTACATGCAAGTCATTACGGAAAGTATGATCAATAAATACCCCAATCGTATCATTAATATCCATCATTCTTTCTTACCGGCTTTCGTAGGAGCTAAACCCTATCATGCTGCATTTGAGAGGGGCGTAAAATTGATTGGCGCCACCGGACACTATATAACCACCGAGTTGGATGCCGGGCCCATCATAGAACAAGATATTGCACGTATCTCGCATAAAGACACCATTCCGATGTTAATTCGTAAAGGACAAGACTTGGAAAAAATTGTCCTCTCTAAAGCGGTGGAAAAACATATTCAACGAAAAGTGCTGGTATATAAAAACAAAACAGTAGTATTTAATTAATCTGAATTTTATGCTGACATTAAAGGTTATTACCGAAAATACAGAAGAAGTCATAAAAAAATTAGGTAAAAAGCATTTTCCCGGAGAAGAACTTATTAACCGGGTATTGGAAACAGACCGAAAAAGAAAAAATGCACAAACCCAATTGGATGCTAATTTGGCCGAATCAAACCGGTTGTCCAAAACAATAGGACAACTCATGAAAGAAGGGAAAAAAGAAGAAGCCGAAGCTGCCAAAAATAGCGTATCGGCCATGAAAGAAGGCAATAAATTGCTGGAAACAGAAATGAAACAAGCCGAAGCGGACTTAACCGAATTATTATGTCAGATTCCGAATTTACCTTCCGATGAAGTTCCGGAAGGTAAAACAGCTGAAGATAACGTGATAGAAAGGTCCGGGGGAACCATTCCCGCACTCCCGGAAGATGCCCTTCCCCATTGGGAATTGGCAAAAAAATACGATTTGATCGATTTCGAACTGGGAGTAAAAATTACGGGAGCCGGCTTTCCGGTATATAAAGAAAAAGGAGCACGCCTCCAACGTGCTCTTATTAATTTCTTTTTGGACGAGGCCCGTAAGGCAGGTTATGCCGAAATACAACCTCCTTATCTGGTAAATGCCATATCCGGTTACGGAACGGGAAATCTCCCCGACAAAGAAGGGCAAATGTATCATTGTACGGAAGATGATTTGTATTTGATTCCGACAGCGGAAGTTCCCGTAACCAATATTTACAGAGATGTTATTGTAGATATAAACCAATTGCCGATAAAAAACACGGCCTATTCCGCTTGTTTCCGACGAGAAGCCGGATCCTACGGAAAAGATGTAAGAGGACTGAATCGCCTCCATCAATTCGATAAAGTGGAGATTGTACGAATAGATACGCCGGAACATTCATATACATCACTAAAAGAGATGGTTGATTATGTACAAGCATTAGTGGAAAAACTGGAACTTCCTTGGCGTATTTTACGACTTTGCGGAGGAGATATGAGTTTTACTTCTGCTTTAACCTTTGATTTTGAGGTATATTCCGCAGCACAAAAAAGATGGTTGGAGGTCAGTTCCGTTTCTAATTTCGAAAGTTATCAGGCCAATCGGTTAAAATGTCGGTTCAAAGGAGAAGATAAAAAGATACAGTTGTGTCATACACTGAACGGAAGTGCATTGGCATTGCCCCGGATCGTTGCTTCCCTATTGGAAAACAATCAGATTCCGGAAGGGATTAAAATTCCCCAAGCGCTGATTCCTTATACCGGATTCGATATAATTAACTGAAAAACAGACTAAAAATGAAATTCATAGGAATCATTCCGGCAAGATATGCCTCTACTCGTTTTCCGGGAAAACCATTAATAGACATGGCCGGAAAGCCAATGATTCAACGAGTATATGAACAAGTCCGGAAAGCACTGGATGAAGTATGGGTTGCCACGGATGATCTCCGTATTTTCAAAGCAGTAGAATCATTCGGAGGCAAAGCCGTTATGACTTCTTCCGAACACCAAAGCGGAACAGATCGGATTCGAGAAGCATATGAAAAGATAAACAAAGATTTTAATGTCATTATAAATGTACAAGGAGATGAGCCTTTTATCCAACCGGAACAAATTAATACATTAAAAGCTTGTTTCGATACCGAGAATACAGAACTGGCTACGTTGGTCAAACCATTTAAGAAAGAGGATGATTTTGAGACTCTTTCCAATCCTTCTTCTCCAAAAGTAGTGATAAATAAAAAGAATGAAGCTATTTACTTCAGCCGTTCCGTTATTCCTTATATACGTGATGTCAGTTATTCGGATTGGTTAAAAAAGCAGGTGTTTTTTAAACACTTGGGTATGTATGCTTATCGGGTAGACATTTTGAATGAAATAACAAAATTGCCTCCTTCTTCTTTAGAAAAAGCCGAATCCCTGGAACAACTTCGTTGGATTGAAAACGGTTATCGAATTCGTGTCGGATTTACTGATATGGAAACAATAGGAATCGATACCCCGGAAGATATGGAGAAAGCGTTGGCTCTATTAAAGCTATAATTATAAAAAACAACTCTTCATTGATATTATCGATCATTTTTATTAACAATATCAATATTCTTTTTAGAAGGAACTAGCCAAATTATTTCCTAACTTTGTCCATAAAAACTCAGTTAATTCCCTTTTAGTGGAAGATTTATAAAATAACATTTATATGCAGAACAAGATAGAATACAAAATGGGAGTTGATATAGGATCAACCACCATCAAAATTGTAATTCTGGACAGTTATTTACAAATTATTTATAAGTCATATCGCAGGCATCAGGCCAATGTTCAGCAAACGTTTATAGACGAATTGAATAAAGTGATTGCCTTGTTTTCCGATGCTCTTTTCAAAATTCACATCACCGGTTCGGCCGGAATGGGTATGGGCGAAAGAATCGGAATTTCGTTTGTTCAAGAAGTAATTGCAGCTGTAGAAGTAGTAAAAAAAACCTACCCCGGCACACATACATTGATTGATTTGGGAGGAGAAGATGCCAAAATGGTATTTTTTCAAGAAGGAAGACATCCGGATATCCGCATGAACGGCAGTTGTGCTGGAGGAACCGGCGCTTTTATCGACCAAATGGCAAGTTTAATGAATATTTCCGTGGAAGAATTGGGACAAAAAGCATTGGATGTGAATAAGATTTACCCCATTGCATCCCGTTGCGGTGTTTTTGCCAAGACGGATGTTCAAAATCTCATCAGCCGTAATATTCCCGTTCCCGATATTGCCGGCTCCATTCTTCATGCTGTTGCGTTACAAAGTGTAACCACTTTGGCAAGAGGATGCGACATTCTTCCCCGGATATTGTGTATCGGCGGACCTTTAACATTCATTCCGGCCCTTCGAACTGCCTTCAAAGAGGTTTTGAAAGTAAATGATTCCGATTTTACCATACCGGAAAACGGAGAATACTTTCCGGCATGGGGAGCCGCTCTGTTTGAGACCGGATCCGATATCGGAATTGACCTGTCGGAATTAATCCGGAAATTATCGTCAACAGCTTCCTTTAATCACGAAGATGCTCTTCCCGGATTATTCGATGATGAAGAAGCATATAATTTATGGAAGAAAAAACGAAATATTCGAAAGTTGACTTTCAAATCTTTGGAAAACAATCCGAAAGCCGAATATTTTTTAGGAATCGACTCCGGCTCCACGACATCTAAAATTGTAATAATGGATTCCGACACAAACATTATTTACAAATTTTACGGAAATAATGAAGGAAACCCGTTAAACAAGATAGTAGAAGGATTATCATTATTCTTTGAGGAAGCCGAAAAAAAAGGCATCCAAGTCAAGATAAAAGCATCGGCAGCTACCGGATACGGAGAAGACCTGATCAAATCGGCACTGGGCTTGAATTACGGTATTGTAGAAACGATTGCACATCTTTCGGGGGCTCAATATGCTGACCCGAATGTCTCTTTTGTTCTGGATATCGGAGGACAAGATATTAAGTCTATATTCACCACTCATGGAGTTATTTCGAATATTGAACTGAATGAAGCTTGTTCTGCCGGATGCGGATCTTTTTTACAAAACTTTGCTTCTTCCATGAATATGAGCTTGCAAGAATTTACAGAAGCAGCCTGTCTAGCAAAGTACCCGAGTGACTTAGGATCTCGTTG
>DAIQOU010000375.1:0-5018 GCA_036787725.1 Bacteroidales bacterium | reverse complement strand
TAGACGTTAAGAAGAAAAAATACTGCCGTTTCAAAAAGAGCGGTATTAAGTACATCGACTACAAAGATCCCGAATTCTTGAAGAAATTCTTGAATGAGCAAGGTAAAATCCTTCCGCGTCGTATTACCGGTACTTCTTTGAAGTTCCAAAAACGGGTTGCACAAGCTGTAAAACGTGCTCGCCATTTGGCTTTGCTTCCCTATGTAACCGATTTGATGAAATAAAAAAGAAGGAGGAAAACAGCTATGCAAGTAATTTTAAAAGAAGATGTTATCAACTTGGGTTATAAAGATGATATTGTAACCGTGAAGGATGGGTATGGAAGAAATTATCTGATTCCTCAAAAGAAAGCAGTAATAGCCTCAGAAGCAGCAAAGAAAGTGTTGGCTGAAAACCTTCGCCAACGGGCTCATAAATTGGAAAAAATAAAATCCGATGCAGAAGCTCTTGCTGCTAAATTAGAAGGAGTATCTCTTACTATTGGAGCAAAAACAAGTTCTACCGGTACGATTTTCGGCTCTGTTACCAATATCCAAATTGCAGATGCATTGGAAAAGAAAGGGTTCAATATTGATCGGAAAACTATCGTTATTAAAGAATCGGTAAAAGAAATCGGATCTTATAAAGCGTTCTTGAAATTGCATAAGGAAATTTCGGTTGAAATTCCCTTCGAAGTCATTTCAGAATAAAAACATATTGTACAGTATAAAAATACCTCTTTGTTATTCAAAGAGGTATTTTTATATCGTTCCAATCAACCGTTTTTTTACCATGTCAATCGTTTTCATTTACCCGCAAAAAACTTATCCAGACCTTTTTTCTCACCCACCAACCATAATACATCCCCTTCCTTAAAGACAAAGTCTGAGCCGAAATCAGAAACCTCCTCTCCTTCTCTTTCAATTGAAATAATCATACTGTTTTCTTTCTCTCGAATGTGAGACTCTTTCACTGTTTTTCCAACAAACAAAGATCCGGCTTCCACAATAAACGGAACCAAAAGTAAATGGTGATTTGCATGACGCTCGGAAGAATGCTGACGAATACTTGTTTCCAATAAAGCATTAAAGCCGGCAAGCTGATCATCAGTCCCCACCACCACTATTTTATCAAAAGGATATAATTGCTCTTCTCCGTCCGGAATATTTATCCAAGAATCTCCCCTAATAATCGAAACAATATTTACTCCGCAAACTTGTTTAAAATTCAATTCTCTTAATGTTTTTCCTATCATAAATGCATTTTGAGGAATTTCAAAATCTGCTAAATGTAAATCTTTGTTCAATAAACGGTCTTCCAATTTCTTATTAACAGGCTTCGTTTGATCTTGAAGCTGTTGACGACTATTTAGATTTTCAAAAAAATGAGCCTCCATTTTTTCCGTTTGTTTCTGTAAATGACGGGAAAAATAATACAACACTACAATAATTACTAAGGAAATAATTACCAACAAAGAAATTTGTATTGTAAAAAATTTCACTAATACATAAATAACAAATGCCAACACCAATAAACATCGGGAAATCAGCAAAGAAATCAGTGCTCCTTTATTAAACCGGTTATCATTCCATAACTTTTGATAGATCTCCGATTCATATGTATTTTTCATCATAATAGCCCAAAGAAAAGGGGACATTAATAACAAAGTAATCCCCGCAGAAACAAAAGCACCCCAAAAACCGGAAATTTCAGTTTCAATAAAAGGAACAATAAAGCGCAGAGACACAAATAAAATAGCAATTACCAATACAAAATAAATTATCACAGTTCTTAACATTGATTTTAACAACTTATTCCAATCACTCTGTCGATTTCCCGTTTTATAACCCGAATTATAACGGCTTAGTTTATCTTTCAAACTCTGAGACAAATGATTGTTTATAAAGCGATAGGCCGGCTCGGAAAATTTAATACAAAAAGGAGTGGTGAAAGTAGTAATAACAGAAACTGCAACAATGATGGGATATAAAAAATCGCTTGTTACACCTAAAGAAATACCTAAAGCAGCAATAATAAAAGAAAATTCCCCGATCTGAGCCAAACTGAATCCCGACTGCACCGCCACTTTCAGATTCTCGCCGGAAACCAATACTCCTACGGTGGCAAAAAAGATACGTCCAACAAGAACCACTAAAGTAAGAATAAGAATGGGAACCGCATATTGAATCAACATACCGGGGTCAATCATCATCCCGACAGAAACAAAGAATACTGCTCCAAATAAATTCTTAACCGGTAATAGTAAATGCTCTATTCGCTCGGCTTCAATAGTTTCCGCCAAAATCGATCCCATTACAAATGCTCCCAACGCCGCAGAAAATCCGACATTCGATGCAAAAAGCACCATCCCCAAGCAAAGTCCGATAGAAATAATAAGAAGAGTCTCATCGTTGAGATATTTTTTAAATCTCTTTAATAAGGTGGGAATTAGGTAAATACCCGTAACAAACCAAATCAACATAAAAAAGCCTAATTTCAAAACACTTTCAATCAATTGTCCTCCTTCAAATGATTGACTTACCGCTAAAGTAGACAATAACACCATCATCAATATAGCGGCAAGATCTTCCACAATTAACATACCGAATACAACTCCCGCAAAATGCTGCTTTTGAAGATTCATATCATTAAAAGCTTTGATAATAATTGTTGTTGAAGACATAGAAAGCATCCCGCCCAGAAAAAGACTGTCAATATGAGACCAACCAAGCAAATGACCTATAAAATACCCGATAATAACCATTGATCCCAAGTTAATAAAAGTAGCAACAGAAGCCGTTCCTCCCACTTTTATGAGCTTTTTAAAACTAAATTCGAGCCCCAATGCAAAAAGCAAAAAAACAACCCCAATCTCCGACCAAGTAGAAATATTCTCCGCATCTACCACTGACGGAGTAAACTTAAAATGAGGACTTGCCAAAAAACCGGCAACGATATATCCCAATACTACCGGTTGTTTTAACCATTTAAATAAGATGGTAACCCCTCCGGCTAAAATGAGAATCAGTGCAAGATCACTTATAATGGCAGGTAAATGAGACATAATATAATTTCATAAATTTTCACACAAAAGTAAATGAATATCTTTTTTATTCAAATTTTTCACATAAAGAGAAAATCATCCGCTCTTCATTTTTTCAATCCAAAATCATTTTAATAAACAGATTTATGAGTACATTTGTTATACTAACAATAAAAAACGACCGATAAGAATGTCTACAGGACAAAAATATAAATATGTTCTTTGGGGTTTACTCATGATTTTGGCAATCGCATTTTTCATCAACAGATATTTCATTCGACAGCCGATATGGGTACAAATGGAAATGATTGAACGTCCTCCTCTTCCCTATTTCCCTCCGGAAAAAAAAGAAGATACTTCACAAAAAAAACAAATAACAGTGGTTCCTCAACTCAACTATCCGGATAAGTCATCTCCAATAAAAAAAACAGATACCATTCCGTTGCCGAAAATTCCCCAGCTCTCTCCGGTCCCACCCTCCTTTGATCTTGAAAATGCAACCATGGAATTACAGGCGCTAAAGACTCATCCGGAAGAAAATACGGAATTTAAAAAAATATATATTCCTCCGGTAAAATATAAATCGAAATTAAAAGATTATGCAATTCCCGGCGGCCTGTTTGCGGCCGGTCTGATTGCTTCCCGAACGAATTACAAAGATTTTATCAATCTTCCCAGACCCTCCGGAAAAATAGAGCAAAAAAAATTTGACGATGTACTGCAATTGGTTGTTCCCGCTACATTATATGTCTATGACATAGTAGAAAAAGAAAAACACCATCCTATTGATCAATTTTTTGTAATGACAATCTCTTACGGATTAATGGCATTACAAGTGAGAAACATCAAACCTTATATAAATGAATTCAGACCGGATAACGGACGCAATTCATTTCCATCCGGGCATACCGCAACAGCATTCGTCGGGGCTCATATGATTTATAAAGAATTCAAAGATACCAATCCTTGGATTGCCTACTCCGGATATATTATGGCAAGTGCGGTAGGAGCCGGACGCATACTCAATAACCGACATTGGATATGTGATGTAGTTGCCGGAGCCGGAATCGCCATGTTATCTGTAGAATTGGCATACGCAATCTATTTTCCCATAAGAAATATAGTTACAAATGAAGTTAATAAATGGGTAGGAAAATACATTATTATATTTCCTTCTGTTCAGCCTAAAAGTGCAGGATTACAGATGAACATAACATTTTAATTATTTTTCTTATAAAAAAGATTTTTCATTTGACATAGAAAGCTTTTTTCGTTACTTTTGATGCGAAATCTTAACTCAATTAATTTTTTATTATGTCAGTAAACAAAGTTATTTTAATCGGAAACGCAGGAAAAGACCCGGAAGTGAGGTATTTTGACAATGGAGGAGCTGTAGCTAACTTTTCATTGGCAACAACAGAACGCGGATATACCGCAACTAACGGAACACAAGTCCCGGACAGAACAGAATGGCACAATATCGTGCTTTGGAGAGGCTTAGCAGAAATTGCAGAAAAGTACATTCGTAAAGGTTCTAAATTATACATAGAAGGAAGAATTCGTACTCGTTCTTATGACGATTCATCCGGAAATAAACGATATGTAACGGAAATTTGGGGCGATAATTTAGAATTATTGGATCGAAAACCGGATTCCTCACAACAGACTCCAATCTCCCGGCCTTCTGTAAGCAATATGCCTCCTTACACAGCAACTCCATTCGAAAACTCACAAGGAAAAAAAGATACTGATCTGAATAATGAAGATAACGATGATCTGCCTTTTTAATCTGAAAAAACAAAAACATTAAGACCGGAGCTCGTTCCGGTCTTAATGTTTTTTTATTTATTACTTAAATTTCCTTCGCTTTGGACTCGGATTATTTTTTCCCATCAGTTTCTCCGGCAATAATGAATACCACTATTTTAGGAGTAATTATCTTATTTTTATTTTTTATATCCGGCATTCTTTCTGCAGGAAAAACTTCGTTTTCTCT
>DAIQOU010000374.1:0-5031 GCA_036787725.1 Bacteroidales bacterium | reverse complement strand
TTGTATTCTTCATCATCTGCGTAAAATTTTCTGAAGTAATCATTTGGGGAACCGCCATGGGAGAATTTATCGTCTTATTACTGATTTTGGCCGTTGTCTTTTGGCTGTTAAATAAATATAAAAAGGACAATCGTACCCTAAAATATTTATCCGGCGCCCTATTGGGAGTTTCTTTAATCGGAGGAATTGTTTGGCAATTTTATCCCTTTGATCTTTCCTTTCTTCTCCTTTTTATTTTAGGTGGAATCTGCATTTATTCACTGGTACTGGCACAAAAATATTGGTCTAAGTATTTTCTGTTGATTGTACTGTTTACCGTTTTTTCCGTCTCTTTTCTATATTCTACAGACTACGTGTTTGATAATGTATTAAAACCGCATCAACAAGTACGGATTCATGTTCTGTTGGGGATGAAAGATGATCCGGGAGGAGCCGGCTACAATGTCAATCAGTCCAAGATAGCCATTGGTTCGGGAGGACTTACCGGAAAAGGCTTCTTAAACGGAACTCAGACCAAATTGAAATACGTACCGGAACAAGATACAGACTTTATTTTTTGTACAGTAGGAGAAGAACACGGATTTGTAGGAACGGTAGCCGTATTGTTTTTGTTTACTTTCCTGATTCTACGACTTATCTTTCTTGCGGAAAGACAAAAAAGCACTTTTAATCGCATTTACGGCTACAGTGTTGCTTCCATTCTCTTTTTCCATTTGGCCATCAATATAGGAATGGTAATCGGACTCACCCCTGTGATAGGTATCCCGCTTCCTTTTTTCAGCTATGGGGGCTCCTCTTTATGGGGATTTACGATTTTGCTGTTCATCTTTATCCGGTTGGATGCTTCTCGCGCCGAACGACTTTAATACTTTAATTTTCAGCGGCAGATAAATCCCAATCCGGCGCACTTTTGAAGTCTGTTTTCTGCACAAGCCGGAAGAATTCATGCTTTTTCAATCCGAGAACAAATGAATCCGGATCTTTCAACTGATCTAAACAGGTAAAAACAAGTCTTTTATTTTTCGAAAAGTTCCGAATTCCGTCACAACGAATGGCATGTTCAACCAAAGAAAAATCCAACGATGCCGTACGAAATGTCCCCTGCCAATCATTTTCCAAATTGGATTCGCTTTCTGTATTAATTAATTCAACGGTCTCATCGGAAAAAGGTCCGTTACCGTGCCGGGTTTGATAGCAACGACTGATATAATTTGTTTGTATAAACGGATTGACAAGAGGACTTTCTTCGATGATTTTCATTGCCTGGAGAGAAGTCGTATGGCTGCGGGTTACATGGGGGAAAAAACCGAAATGTTGATCTAATAAAATACCCTGGGACCCTTCAAAAACCACCTCCTTGTAATTAAAGACTATTTCATTGAAAGACGCAATCCGAATAAAGCGACGATAAAAGTCCACACTTTCTTCCCAATTCTCCATGGCTGCTTCCAACTCCTCTTCATAAGTTATTTGTGAATTCATATTTAAACGAGTCACTTTGTCTTCATAGTATTTCCGGATGAGCTTTAACTTCGTATCATAAACATAGGGAGTTTGCAGATCCAAAACAAATAAATTATAATAGTCTTCATTTCGCTGTATCGTTGTTCCAAAACCTACTCCACAGGTTCCATGTCTGTTAACTATAGAAACAGCCCGATTGAATGCAAGATCATAAGGAGTGGTTACGAATGCCATGGGATGTACGTAGTAACCGGAAATATCCGCGTTATGAACCTGAAACGCTTTGTATTCATTAAATAACCCTACCGGAAATACAGTACAATATTCGGAAATATAAGTAGCAGCTCCCCGGAAAGTACCCGCTCCCAATTGCGAGAAAATATGCTTTACACCCGGTTGGGACACAACCGTATGTCCGCATTGATGTCCTCCCGAAAAACGAACGACCAATGTATCCGGACCGGAAAGAGCATGTACACACTGTCCCTTTCCTTCATCTCCGAAGCCCGCTCCCAATACAATATTTATTTTCATACGTTATTATTTATTTTTATTTATGGTTGTATGGAACTCGCATGCAATAACATCTTCTTGTGGCGTAATTCATTGATTTACATGCTTCGTTTCATAATTAACTCTTTTCAAATACGTTTTCAAATACACCGATATTTTCCCGATTCTTACTTCGATCCAACACGGCAAATACAATATGCCTGAAACATCTTTCATACTTTCCTCCTTTACCGAGCAATTCGGAAAAATAGCCGGCTACATCCCGGGGATCATTTTGAAATACCCCGCACCCCCATGCTCCCACTACTATATTTTCAATACCGTTGACTACAAAAACAGATAATATTTTATCCAGCCGGGCCATCATGGTACTCTGTACCAAAGACAATTCCCGAGGATTATTTTTTTTCATGGCTCCGACATTCACTGCAGGACTTGTTACAATATCCATTAAATAAGGCTGAGTAAGTAATTGTCCGTTATCATCCCTGAAGAAAACAACACCCGGACTGTATATCATATAATCGGAATATAAATAAGTAGAACGGGAACGATTATATTCATACATTTCCGCCATATACTTTGCCAATGTCGGATACAAAGAGGAGGCCACTGCCAGACTCTCTTCTTGCGCCAACGATCCTCCCAGAAAACCGCCTCCGGGATTCTTTGCAGAAGCAAAATTAAGGCATCCGACCTTACCTTCTTTTAATAAAGACCGACCGGCCTCGGTAGAAGATTGATTGTAAACTTCAACCTTTGTTTCGTATTTTCTATCCGAAATAATAAAGGCGGCCTCTTTTGCCACTCGATCCAGAGATTCGGGTGAATATAAAACAGTATGTTCCCGGGATATCCGGAGTTGATCGGCAATAGATACCGTATTATTTTCTTTTACATAAAATCCCTTTTCCAATATATCTAACGTTTGGCGGGCATACTGCGCCCGCCGGTTTCTGTTATTATTCATCATGTTACAATGTTATTATTGAGTTTGTATTACCGGTTTTATCCGGTAAAAACGAATTTGCATGAATTAATGCTTTCGAGATATCGGATGCTGCCGATTTATCAAATTTCCTCAGAATATCGTTCATATCTGCTCCCGAAATGACTGAAACGGTAGTACCTATCAATTCTGCAATATTCTCACTTCTTTCCAGCACCAAAAAACGTTCTCCCAACAATTCTTTCCACTCTTTTCCTATACGGCTTGCTTCATAGCTCCCATCCTGTACATGAATATGAAACACATGATATTGTTGAGAAGCCGCAATATATAAATCGGAAGCGGTATAATCTCCGGGAGCTTCTTTCATTCCCATCAGTTGCTTTATAAAACGGCCTTTGTAGTGAGTATGAAATGACTCATCTCCTATAGTAAACAAAAAACCTTTCATTCCTCTTTTCTCATAAGCATCCGTAGAAGTATGATAAGCAGCAAGATACCAAGCTAACGGATAAGATTCCATGATTTGTCCGCCACCGCCACCTTCAATATAGATATTGGCAAGATTATCAATCAATTTAGTTGTTTCCTGTTCAAATTGTCCCACCTGTAAGGGGACATAATCCGACAGATGATCCCCCACAGCACCAAAACAAACCTGAGCATCCTCGACTCCGTATTGTATTAACGTGTCCATCAATGCGGGAAATTTATGTTGTATCAAATTATAAGGAATACTTCCCATAGAACCCGTAACATCCACAAATATCATAATCGGAACACTGAAAGGATGATCTTCCGAGTCCCGGCATTCCCTCATTCCATTCTTTAACAATGCCGGATTCAACACATCTTGCAATGAATCCGAAAAAATCTGCCGGGCCGATTTAGATGAATAATTCCGGGCATTTGTTACCGCATTGTAAGTTCTTGAAGAATAATGACCTGTTCCCATGCTTCTTTTCATTTTGAGTGTTAATACTTGTTTTTTTAGTAGGCCGACCTTAATTGCGTAAAATTTACACTGCAAAGAAAAGGATTATAATTCATTCTTGCAAATTATTTGCGTAAAATTTACACAAGGATTAAACGTAATATAAAAGAAATCTCTTTATATCCCAACGTATCAACCGGGAATATAAAAATAATCTTTAGATAAGATGAAGGTAACGATCAGTTAAAATCCGGGAAGTGCTTGTTCCGATTCTATTTTTTAGCCTTGCTAAAAAAAGGCAACACATATCCGATCTTAAGGTCAAACGCAGGATAGAACAGTCCATAAGGTTTATCTATATTATATCCGTATCCCAATCCTACCGAATAACCATAGAACCAATGTTTTCCTAAATTGAATTGGCCTCCCCAATTCAAATTGGCGAGTAACGTATTGGAGTAAAAAGCGGTATCGGACAATGATTTAGATATATACTTCACTTTAGCTCCGACAAAATGACCGGAATTCAATCGTAAAGATTTTCCCTTTTCGGCTCTCTTATTACGATTATAAAAAAACTTTCCGTAAACAGATCCGTGAAAACCGGGTTCCAATAATGCCCAACTCCAATCCATTTTATCGGTAAGCCCGGATTCTTCTGTATGTAAATCATAGTTGGGACCAAGTCCGATGGCAGCTTCCAGCAAAATCTTTTTGGCAACGGGTGTCTCCAAAGACATCCCTATTCCATTGACCCCCAGCTCCAATTTCTGAAAGGTTTCCAACTCTTGAGAAAAAACTCCACTGCCTACAGACAGACAGATAAACAAAAAAGCATTTCGTAACATATCTATCCCCTTAGTTCATTTTCACAGAACATGCAAAGATAATATGTTGGATGCAAATTTATCCAATCTTTTTTTATTATTATCTGAGATATTGAGTTGAGATAGGAGGAGCTCTAGAACTCCCAATTAAATAAACGGTAGCAGGCCTCATTCGTTAAGATTTTTTTCATAGTTTTGTAAAATTCAATTTACCGAAAAACATGAAAAAAGGATTATTTACCCTTTTATTGGCAGTATTAACGACATCTCTTTTTACCCAAGAATCACTATTTTCCATTTCAGGAAGGGCTGTCGATGAATTTGGAGAACCTTTTATCGGAGTT